>JAFEGT010000009.1 GCA_018239765.1 Verrucomicrobiota bacterium | reverse complement strand
CAAGGTACACAGACTGTGCCTAACAATACTAAGCACCTTGTTATCAATACAAAATACCTTAACGAAATCCAGGTTGATGAGCGATTTGTCACAGTAGGTAGCGGCGCTACCTGGGAGCAGCTGCAGCTTAAGCTTGATGCTGTCGATAAATCGGTCATCGTAAAGCAAGCATCAGACCTCTTTTCGATCGGCGGCTCAGTTGGCATTAACTGCCACGGCTGGGCACATGAATATGGCGCGCTTTCTTCGACGGTAGAAGAGCTCGAAATTATCGATGCCGATGGCAATATTAAAACGCTCGTTCCCGGTGATGAGCAGTTTGGCTGTATGTTCGGAACACTTGGCTACTTTGGCATAGTGTTAAAGGTAAAGCTCAAAATTGTCGAAAACGAGATGCTAAAAGAGGTTACCTCTGAAGTTGGACTCGATGAATTTGTTACAGAATATCAAAACACCATAAAAGACAAAAATATCCCACTTTTTGGTGGCAGGCTTGTTCTTGATAGCGTAGCTGACAATCCGCTCAGAAGCGTCTGTATGAACCGCTTTGAAAAAGATAACAGTCCTCTTGTAGATCGTAACATTAAGCCTGAACTCAAAAAGGGGTCGCGTATAGAGCGCATAGGCTTAAAACTCTTTGCACATCTTTCTAACTATTCAGTAAAGCGCCTTACAGAGTGGTTCTGGAAGCGCGAAAAAACGGCAATGTTTGCAGGAAGAAGCCTTACACGTAACGAAGCACTCCATCCCCCAATTAACGCCTTTACTATGTTTCGCGATTCCAATCTGCACACACAGTGGCTTCAGGAGTACTTTATTAAGCCAGAAAGGCTTGCTAACTTTTTGCGCTTTTTAGGCTCTACGCTAAAGGCAAATGATGTTCGCTTAGTAAATGCTACAATACGTCCTACTCCAAAAGATACCATTTCAGTACTTCCATACGCCGAAGAAGACCGCTTTGCTGTGGTAATCAGCTTTTCTCAAGACAAGAGTAATGCTGCCATCCAAAAAACAAAGAAGTGGATGGAAAGTGTCAATGCCTATTTAGCCGCAGAGGGCGGCGTGTTCTACCAAGCCTATATGCCATTTGCTACAAGAGAGCAGTTTGAGGCTTGCTACGGCCCTGAGCGCGTAGCGCGTATGCGTGAACTTAAACAAAAATATGATCCTAATAACCTGTTTGGCAATGCCCACACAGCAAAATATTACGAGGTAAAATAATGAACCCAATTTCAAGTTACCGTGCCGTATTCCAGACAACGCAAGAAGCAAAAAATGAGTTTGTGGACTTTCTGAGAACGATTTTTTATAGACTTGATGAGAAAAAAGTTCTCAAGGCTATGGAAGAGATTTTGGAAGATCCTACAAAGACTGACGAAATGGTCTACAACGAACTTGTAGCAAGAATGTCTAGCCTTGAAAAGCCCCTAGGACCGGTTCATCAAATCAGATCGCTTAGCGTGCTGCAAAAGGGGATGGGCAAGCAGGCAGCGGAGCTTACCCGCAATTTTGATAAAGGTCAGTTTCACGACTATCTAGAGGTCTATTTTAGACGCTACCTTGCTACAACACGTAAAACAGCCCAAATGCCATTTGACGGCAAAATTTATGGTGTGTGCGATGCGTCTAGCACAGGCTCATTTACAGAAAAGCTTGAATCTGGCGGCCTTGCCTCCAAATATCAGTATGTACCCCTCAATGATGCTGATTGCCAAAATCCTGAACTTCAACCTGAAAAGACCCATAAACCTATTGGGGATGAGGTTGCGGACAACAGTTTGGATATGATTAGCTGCCTGGGAGGGTTGCATCACATTCCAAAAGAGAGACAAGATGCCTTTGTAGCTTCGATGCATAAAAAGCTACGGCCGGGTGCTGTGCTTCTTCTTCGTGATCATAATGTTACAAACACAAAGCTTGCTGCAATGGTCTCAGTGGTACATAGCTTTGTAAATGCCGCAAATAAAACGCCTTGGGCTGTAGAAAGCAAGGAAGTGCGCGATTTTCAGAGCCTTGATCACTGGAAAAAGCTGCTTGAAAAGCATAAATTTGTTCAGGTAACTCCTGAACAGCTTGTTCTTAAAGATGACCCAACTCAAAATGCCATGATGGCCTTTGTAAAGGCTCCAGAAAACCTCGAAGAGCTGCGTCAGGCTGCACATTACCGTAGTGACTGCGTGCGTCCCCAGGATGGCACGAGAGCTACCTGGATTGAGTGGGGTAATGTTCGCTACTCAAAGCAGTATGCAGAGTTTGTGCAGAACCATCATTCGTATGACTTTGACTATATTGGTCACCTACGTCAGCACTGGCGCTATGTGTATGAGTACATCAAAGAGTCAAAGAGGGCAAACTGCTTCAAACCATTTTCTGACAATATGGCGATGAATGTCTTTATCCTCTTTTCAGCCACTGTACAGTGCGCTGTGGGCTACATATCAAGTTTGCCAAGTAGGCTCTTTGCTAAAATTTTTCCAAACAAAAATCTTACAGCGCTAGAAAAAGCCCAAGCTGCAATCGAGCGTGAGTATTCAAACTACATTGACCACACGCCCTTTTATATGTTTCCGTGGGTAAGTAAAATGAAAACCCTCTGGAGTGCTATCAAGAACTCAAATGAGGGGCCGCTTACAAAGATTACGAGTGTTCTTAGTGCTGCAGTCTCTAGCCTCAGTATGCTTGTTACAGCAGCTATTTCGGCCCCAATTCGTGCCCTCTATACTACCAATGGCGGCTATGTAGAGCCTGATACAATCAAGGTGCTTGTAAAAGATTCTCAAGATGAGTTTAAAGAGGCTGTTTATCAAACCCCAGATAAGTATAAAATCGTCTCCTTAAAGCGCTATAGAGACTTTACTGAGTTTTGTAAGACACTTCCTGAAAAGAGTTTTGACCTTTTAGAGATCGGCAGCCAAAAAGAGGTGACTGTTGATGTGCTTTTAGACCCTGCTACACCAACACCTCAGGTGGCACGAGTAGTGTACGAGCTTGATAAGCTTCAGGATGAACACGCGCGCCGCTACGTCACCTACCAGGTGGATGTTGTGGCTCTCAAAGCATTTGTAAAGGCCGTTGGTGCCCAAAACATCGAATACGTTCACGAGTAGGAGGAGGATATGGATCGATTTGAAATGGGTATTGCAGCATGGGGTGGTGCCATAATTAATCTGGCTGCAGGCTCTATTTACCGAGTATGTAAGAATGAGACGGTTGATCTCTGTATGCAAAAAATTGCCCGCACACCGGTAAGGCTTACGCAGTTTAACGATGTCATTTTGGGAATTGTGGGCGGAGTGGTTGGCTATGCAGCGCTAGGTAGCGTCAGCGGCCTCTGCAATACGCTTACGAACCGAAATATCTCTTTATGGGATAAGGGAAGAGCTACTGTCTTTTATTCAGCAGCAGCTCTTGCAACGGGTTACTGTACCTATCACATCTTTAACACCGAAACCTAAAAAACAGCCTCAGCTCGAAGGGTTTTGGAGTGACCCACTTTAGTGGGTCTTTTGCGAGGCCGATTTATCGGCCGCATCACGATAACGCTTTTTCGGCCAGGCCGATGAATCGACCTGAGAATAGACCCACTAAAGTGGGTCACTCCAAAGAGCTTCGCTCAATCGTTAGACGCTTATTTGTCAAATGTCCAAACTAGAGATGCCCTCCAGGTATTCTGGAGGCGGTTATAAATCCAGTTTTATTTTAGACTCTTCTACTCTAACATATCCGAAGTGACTGCATTTGCTGCAGCTCAAAAATGGCTCTTTCAACTTCAGATTCGTTGCACGTTCACACATTGGACAAATGCGTTTAAATGTCTCTTCCACTCTCTGTTCTTGCCTTCTCTTTATTTTGGGGTAGCAGCAGCAGGAGGATAAAAGCGATGCTCCTTGGTACAGTGTAAAAAGCCCAAGTGTTGCTACAGCTACATCCTTAATGGGTTTTGTTGCTGCGTAGCTTAGAATAACGGTTCCGCAGAGAGCCATTTTTGCCGCGTCTGCCCATTCCCCATCGTTTAAATGACGTACGGTTAGTCTTGCAAGACCTGGCACATAGAGCAGTCCAGTTGCTGGCAAGGCTACACCCTGTTCAAGTTCATTCACTACGCTTTTAAGAGCCTCTGGCACATGTGGTGCTACATATTGTGTCCATAGGGTTGCTACACCTTCACTTACTGATTTACTTGCTGTCGATCCTGTCCACCAACTCATACTATCTCCTATTTTTAAAATAGGCGGAAGAGTAGGTTTTTTCTCATTAATTCGCCACCAAAAAAGCTTGCTTCATTAATCAACCTCGTGATACCTAATTACCCCGTCTTAAAAACAACAAGAGGTAAACTATGCAAGTCAGCGCAGTTAGTCAGACATACTATTCACAGCCGGAAGAATCAAAAATTACAGAAATGGGAGAAGCCGCAAACCTGCATGACTCCACCATTCCAGTTATAGATTTATTTGAGTTTACACATGCAAAGCAGCACTTTGTGGAAAAGGTATCCAGAGCGCTCCAAGAGGTTGGATTTTTTGCACTTGTAAATACTGGAATCGATCAAGAAGTATTAGATGCAAGCTACAGAGCATCTGAGCAGTTCTTTTCAGCAGATCCAGCACTAAAAGCTCAAATCCATAAGCCGGATGTGCATGGTCAGCGCGGATTGGTTTATAGCGAAGTTGCACAAGGTGAAACAGCAAAAGATAAGAAGGAGTTTATCCACATTGGGAAGACAGGTAACTTTTGGCCCGAGTGGATGGATCTTGAAAAGCCAATGATGGGCCTCATGAAGGAACTTGATAAGATCGGCCAAGTTCTTCAAAGAGCCCTTGCATTGGCAATAGGCGAAGAAGAAGAGTTTCTTCTTAAGCAGACAGAAGGCGGCGATAATCTTCTACGAGCGCTCTGGTATCCAAAAAATCCAGGAGCTGAAAGTATGGGTGCAGCTCCTCATACAGACATTGATGACATCACGCTTCTTCCAATGTCAACTGCCGACGGCCTGCAAGTGCTTCATGATAAAAAATGGGTGCCTGTCAAGGTTCCACCTAATGCGGTGATTGTAAATGGTGGCGACAAGTTAAAAAACCTTACGAATGGTCTTTTTGAAAGCGCATGGCACCGTGTGAAGATGGATCCTAATCAAGAGCGTCGCTCGATTGTCTACTTTGTGCACCCAAGACCTAATGATTCAAGGGGCCCAACGGCAAAGTGTATTGAGAGAACGGGTGGAATACAACGCTATCCAGAGGCTACAAGTTGGGAACTTCTTGCCTGCCGTCTTAGAGAGCTCAAGTTGTTAACAGATCCAGCGGTGATTCAGCCGTTAGATGCTCCTGGTGGCATTATGGAGCGTATTAGCGCCCTTGTACAGGCGGGTGATGCTGCGCGTCCTGTTCAGCGTACCTTTATCCTATGGCAAAGAACTCAGCCACAGTAGCTGAATCTTTTTTTTCATAAAGGAGCTTAATATTGGGGCCGGCATCCATTGTAAAGTAGATGTTGAGCCCCTTTTTATTTCTACTAAACCGTTGAAGGTAAAATAATTATTTGTTATTATTGGGTGGAGGGCAACGGCATGGATGTAGGAGCAAGGTTCCCTCTGCCTGGGGAGCCTACAGTCATACCAGCAGTACCCACTGTACCATCTTCACCTGGCGCTTCACCTGGCGCCGCCTTATCACAAGTTGAAGCTGCGAACAAACTTGAGGTTGTGCCGCCGGTTGTTTTTGCACCTATACCCAATTCACGCGCAACAGCTCAAGCAGCCATGCTATTGGAAAATAGCAACATAGCCCCTGAGTTGACTATGCTGTATCAAGAGCCCAGGACAGAGATAAGGGATGAGATCGCTCCGCTCGTACATGGTGTGGTGCGCTTAATTAATGAAACTACCATCAAACCAGTAACAGTAACAAATTCAAAAGAGCTTGTACAAGCTGCAGTGCAGAATGAAAAGGTAAGCACCATCACAGCTAATAGACTTCTCCAAGATCTCGACAGCACTATTGCCCTTAGAGAGCAGCCTAAGATTCTTAAAGATGTTGAAAGACTTGCTCATGACATGGCAAAGATCACTCTTGCTATGCTAGAATTACCTTGTGAGTTTTACCTAGAACATGCATCAAGTGATGTACAGTCCCTTGCAGCAAAGCTCAAACCCTGCATAACGGAACAGGGCACAAAATATGAAAATGCAGAACGGCAACTTCTTAACAAAGCTGAAGTTTTTGTCGTTGTGAGTTTAATGAAACTTAGCCTATCACCAAACGGTGCAGAGTTCGTTAAATCACTGAATGACACTTTATCTAAAAACGACCATCAAATTGACTTACAGATTAGGAAAAGAGTGGGTCCCTCAAGTCTTTTAGCCTTCCATGCACGGTCTCAGTTAGCATGCATCGTGATTAATCAGAAGCCACCAGAGATTATTAAATACAGTGATGACAAGGTAGCCCAAGAAATTGGCCAGGCAAGAAATAGAAATTCCGGGTACTTTAGTCCAAATGTGGGATCCTCATCACTTCTTGGCTTTCCGGTATGGCCAAAGAACTCAATTGATACTATGACTGATGAGGGGCGCCACGCAATGGAAGAGCTCTTGCATTCAATGACAGCAGAGGAGGCCTTCGGGAGAATAGTCTTGGGTGGTATTTCCTTTGCGAAAGATGCACAAATGTTTTACACTCCGGCTCATATTGAAGTCTCTCATGAACTCATTCACGTATTGAATAATAGCCTAGGTGTAAATGCTCAAAACGTAGAAATGACATCTCGAAATAGAAATATTTGGAAGGATGCAGAAGAGCGAGTGGCAATTGCTGGATGTCAAGGAGTTGGACATTCGGAAAATTCCTTGGGAGAGGATTACAAATTGAAACAACGGTACGGACATGCGGGATTGCCAATTTCTGCTTTTTCTAATCAAGAACTTTTAGATAAAACAGCACGTGAACTTTCAGGTTTAGATGATGTACACAATGAGTAATTAGGAGGTTGTAATGCAAGCGTCAAGTAATGCATCAGGTAACACACTCTATCTAAGACAAGAAATGAGGACGGCAGTAGACGAACGGCAGGATGCAAAAGTTATTTTTGATAAAAGCTATTTCGAGCATGCGGCAGAAGGTTTAAATGCCAGGCCATACCAATCGTTTCCTACCCCTAAGGCGGCAACAGATACAATTCCTTATACTGACTATTTCATTTTCAAAGTAACTGTGTCGAAAGAGCAGGGCAGTTCTCCCAAAATTAGAATTAAAGACATTGACGGACTATTCTATTCAACGAATAAGGGTGAAGTGAAGTACGTCGAAAACCCTGCAAAGGGAAAATAGGAGTCGATGATTCCAGAAGAGCGTGCAAGCGATCTGTCCGACAAAATTGACCTTGAATTTCAAGAGACCGCTCGTTTATTTGCTCAGAAAAAAGCAGATGATGAGATCTGCAGGCCAAACCAGCTTCTTCCCAAAAATGCGCTGGTTTTGCGTTATCAAAAAGAGCTAGAGCAAGAATTCACAATCAGTAGAAAAGAGCAGCAGCATGGAGCCCGAGTGTTAGCTGCATCACTTGAAGAGCTTAAAAAAGAAGCCCCAGATCTTTTTTCTGATCCTGTTATTGCGGGAATCATGCAAATTGCAAGACTTTCTCAAACGATTACAGAAGACGAGCAAAAATTTGTTGCACACCTAGCGCAGGGGGGTACTCTCCAAGAGCTTGCTAAAGTAGATGATAGCGTGATGGAAGCACTCTATTTAGGAGCAAAACGCCTCTTTGATTTACGCCTCTATGACGATGCTGCCGATGCTTTCAAGTTTTTATGCGCCCTTAACCCAAAAAAGTATCTTTTTTGGCATGGCCTTGCACATGCCGAATATATGCAGACCAACTACAACAAGGCGCTCAACGCCTTTTTACTGGTATGTGCGGCTAATCCAGCAGATGTTGCCTCGCAGGTTGCCCTCAGCCGCTGCTACGAAGAGACGGGTCAATCTGATAAGGCACTTGAAGTAGTCGAGCAAACAGCAGCCCAACCCGAATCCGCTCATTGGGGAGATCTCTTACAGCAAGAAATCCTACGTCTTAAAAAGCGCCGCGGCTAGGGGCCTTGTTCACCTTTTCGGTCATTTTTGTCGCCAATAACAGCGTGTTTAATATTCTTTTTAGTGACCGAACGTTTTTAGAGATAAGGTGAACAAGGTCCGGCTAGGTAATACGCGAACAAATTTAACTCACTCAGAACCAAAATCTTGCATCAATCGACATTCCCTAACTTGTAAAGTCAGGCTAGGTTAAAAAGCTCAGCCACAGCAGCTGAATCTTTTTTTTCATAAAGGAGCTTAATATTGGGGCCGGCATCCATTGTAAAGTAGATGTTGAGCCCCTCTTTATTGCGGAGCTGCCAGATTTTGTGCATGGTGGCAACGGTTTCTGGCTGCCAGTAGAGAATGCTTGGGACGCTCGCTGCCATTGTGGCGTGCATTGCAAGAGCATTCGTTTCGGCCGTTTGGCCAAGAAGGGTAAAGTTTTTAGAGTTGAGAGCCTCTTTCATGAGGGCAAGGTCTTTGGCCACCTGCTCTGGCCACGCTTTATAGAGTGTGGAAGTTTCTACAGTGCGGCGCATTGCCATGCGCGAATCGATAGGCTTTTGCTTGTCAGAGATCATCACAAGGCCAATCTGTAGCTCTGGCCATTCGATGTTTAAGGGTTCGCTGTAGCTATCAAGCCCATCATCACGTACGCCTGCATGCCATTCTACAAAGCCGCTATAGAGCGACCTGGAGGCACTACCGCTTCCAAGACGTGCAAGGATGGAGAGGGTTTTTCTGTCGTGATTCCAGCCAAAAAGCTCATTCAGTGCCAGCACAAGGGCTGCAAAACCTGAGGATGACGAAGCAAAGCCGGCCGCTGTGGGAATTTCGTTTACGGTTTCAATGTGAAGAGGGCAGTTTTTATCGCGAAAACGGTCGCAAAAGGTAAGGAGCCGCTTTGTAAAGGCATCATCTGGGCCGAGACGGTTGCCATTAAGCCATACAGCATCTTCTGTGGCAAATTTTACCGTTGTGTGTGTGCCTTTATCGAGCGAGAGCGACAGGCTGCTTGTAACAGGAAGGTTAAGTTCATTATTGCGTTTACCCCAATACTTTATTAGGGCAATATTTGCCGGTGCAAAGGCGGTCATAAAACGCCCTCTAATGATATAGTGACTGGGATTTGGTTGTTTAGATTGCAGTTGCCAACACTAATGCTTCCAAGCCCAATAACTGAATCACCAAGTCCCGAGCCGGAAATTTTGGCGCCATAAATATTTGGGTCTCTGCGCATAGCGTGGACAATTTCAGCAAGTGGGCCATTACAGGTGCCAATCGCTTCCTGGTAGCCATGATGAATGGTAAAAAGCTCACCCAGGCGGACTAAATCTTGAGCTTTTATAGCCTCTTTTGCCTCTTCTACAAGCGCGTTCATGCCATTAAAGATCGCATCATACTGCGCTGGATGTCTGTTTTGGAGCTTTTTGACATGTTCAATAACATCTTTTGTCTTCATTTTGCTGCCCGAGTAGACAAGTGTAAGCGGAAGCTCAGTTCCAATCCGTTCAATATTTTTTCCATAGAGCAAAATTCCGCCAAAGACAGATGCGGCTACATCGGCGCCAGAGCCTACTGTCTGCACCTTGCGGATGATCTCAAGGCTTTTTCTAAAAAGCTCATGCTCTTTTAAGCCATAAAGGCATGCATTTGTGGCTACACAGACGGCAGCAGAAGATCCAAGGCCAACTTCATGCGAAAACTGCGAGGTAATATCAAGCTCAACACCTTGCGTCATGCCTTCTAAACAGGCAAGTACAAAGCTAAAGCGAGGGTCGGGTTCTAATGCGCCTATCCGAGAGCTGTAGTCTCCAAGAGCAGAACGAATAATGACACAATCATCACTACGAAGCTTTTTTCTGACGGTGATGCGTTTATCAACTGCGGCAACAATAGCCTGTTTGCCGTTGAGTACAGCATGTTCGCCCATAATCATAACGCTTCCCGGAGCACTATACGACAAGTCTTGCGCCAACGCTTTCTCCCTCTGCTTGAATTACGCTGTAGCCATATTTTGCAGCAAATGGCTCTAAGGGTATGTCAGCAAGAACAAGCAGCACGCCGCTTGAATTGCCAGCAACGGCACCCGCGCCGCATATTTTGGCAGCGCCGCCTGTTGACTCAACTTCCTGTATAAAGTCCTGCACTTTTTTAGGCACAACGCCAAGCTGCACCAGCAGGCGATGGTTGTGGCGGATAAGGTCTTTGAGTGATTCTAGGCTATCGCAGCAAAGTGCCTGTTCAAGTTCAAGTGCAATAGCGCCAAACTCATCCCATATTGTGCTTTCTTTAAAGTGTTCAGCAACGTGCATCACGCACTGGCCGGTAGAGGTTTGGGGTTTACCTGTATTTACAATAGAAAGTGAAAGATTTTGCACGTTGATGTTTTGCGCTTTACCCTGCTGAAAACGCACGCAGCCGCCATGGAGCGACACGTAGGAATCAACACCGCTTGAGTAGCCATGCTGCAGCTTTTCTGCCTCCATACTAAGCTTATGGAGCCATTCTTGCTTAAGCTCAAGACCCAAGAATGAGCTGAGCACCCGTATTACCGATACAAGTGTGGCAGCAGATGAGCCCATGCCGCAGCCAATAGGGATGTCAGAGCGCAGATTAATATGAAATCCCTTTTGAATTTCCATCTGAAAGGTGTCGATAAGAGAAATAAGCGCAAACTGAAAAAGCTCTGATGGCTTTTGCAGCACCTCTCGGATAGAAAGTTGCCCCTTTAAACAGAGACGGTAGCTTTCAAGCAGCCGCTCGCGTAGCACGCGCAGGGTGCGGATGGTGGAAGAGGCTTTTTGTTTGAGGTCATTTAAGCTGAGCGATATGTCATTAGATGCCCCTGCGATAATTTCAGCATAGGCAAAGCGGTTGACAGCAGTGACAATAGCAGGCTGGCCGTAGACGACCGAGTGTTCGCCTGTAAGTATTATCTTTGCGGGTGCAAGCGCTACCTTTTTTTTCATCGGCGTATCCTAAAAAGTACCAGAAGATCTTTAGCACGAAATATCCACGCACCTACAGCAACAATCGCAACAAAAAAGAGTCCCGGTACAGCAAGGTAGACTACCTGATCGACAAATGCTGTTGGAAGATCGGGGTTTTTAGAGAGGTGAAACAGCTGCGGTGTTGTAAAGCAAAACATCTGTAGCATATAGGCTCCTACTGCTGCAGCTACGCTGATCATTACAACCTTTGTAGCTTGTATAATGCCCTCAGGAGATACAACCTGTTCATAATGCTTTTTTAAGCAGGAGTAAAGGAAAAAGATATTTGCCCATGAAGAGATACTTGTTGCAAGCGCTACGCTTAGGGCAGAAAAACCAAGGCCAAAGATAAAGATGCAGTTGAGTACAAGGTTGAGTCCAAGAGAGATGAAGGCCGCTATTGCTGGGGTTTTAAAATCTTTAAAGGCATAAAAAGCAGGGCCAAGCACAATGATAAGCCCGGTAGGTATAAGTCCTATTGCATAGGTGTGAAGGCAGCCTGTTGTGGTAAGGATCGAATGCATCTGAAAGTCGCCTCTACCAAAGATGCAGTTGATAAGGGGAGTGCCAAAAACAAGAAGGCCAAGGGTGCAGGGCAGCAAAAGCGCAAAGACTCTTCTTTGGGCAAAGTCTAAAAAGCCTAAATATTCTTCCTTTCTTCCTGCCTGAATGCTGCGCGATAGTGGCGGTAAAAGGGCACCTGAGATGGCAATGCCAAAAAGGGCAAGTGGCAGCTGAAGAAGCCGTTGAGAAAACCAGAGCTGAGCGGGGCCTTCTGGATCTGCCCAGCGGGCAAAAAGTGCATCGACACCGTTATTAATCTGTGTAGCACCAACGCCAAGTAGGCCAAGAGCAAGTGGTGCACCAAGGCGCTTAATGTCCTTTGAGTAGAGCTGGATATTTGAAAGGAGGTTGTTGCCAATGTGAGATTTTAACGCGCGAAGTGTCGGTAGTGCCGTTACTCCCCACTGCATGAAGCAACCAACAACTATCAAGGCAGCAACGTAGGGCATTGCTTTGTTCGGGTCCCAGCCGTAAAAGAAGATGCTTCCAGCGGCCATGGAGATATTAAAAAATGCTGGGGCAATGCCTACAGTAAAGTAGTGCTTTTGGCACTGCAAGAGTGAGCTATTGATGCCAAAGAGGCAGATAAAGAGCAGGCTTGGCAAAATAATGATAGCAAGCTGAACGATCTGTGTGTTACCGGGGCTCCAGTCTATCCAAGATAGTGATAGGGCAAGAATTCCTACACCGACAAGAACAAAGCCGATGAGAAAAAAGACAAGTAGAGCCGTGAGGTCTCTAAAAAAGCGAAAGGCTTGAGCGGGCTCTTCTTTACGCATCTCTTCAAAGAGGGGAATGAAGGCAGACTGAAGAGCACCTTCACCAAAAAGACGTCTTGCAAGTTGCGACAGCCTATAGGCAACAAAAAGTGCAGCGAGTGCTTCGTGAGTACCAAAACAGAAGGCTAGGCACATATCGCGCAGCATTCCTGTAACGCGGCTGAGCGCCGTGCCGGAAAAAAAGCGCATAGCCGAGCGCGTTATAGAAGATATTGAATCTGGTACAGCTGCTTCCACTCATTTACCTATTTTATAAAAGTCTGCCAACCATGATAATTCCTTTTCACAAATTACAACAGGTTAATTTTATGCAGAAAGAAATTCTTTTAGGGGCCCACACCTCCGCAGCTGGGGGAGTGCAGAATGCGCTGTATGAAGGAAAAGAGATTGGTGCCACGACAATTCAATTATTTACTTCTAATCAAAGACAGTGGAATGCGCGCACACTTTCTGAAGAGACCGTTGATAAGTGGAAACAAGCCCTAGACGAAACGGGCATAAAAGAGGTGATGAGCCACGATAGCTATCTTATAAACTTGGGCGCACCAGACCCTGAGGTGCTGGCAAAGAGCCGTCACGCCTTTCGTGAGGAGCTTTTGCGTTCCTTGCAGCTTGGTCTTAGCTATGTGAACTTTCACCCGGGTTCTGCCTTGCAGGGCGGCGTGACACCATGTCTTGATAAGATAGTCGAAAGCTTAAAAGGTGTAAAAGATCTTTTTACCGGTAAAGAAAAATTAAAATTATTGCTTGAAACTACGGCTGGTCAAGGATCTGTCGTGGGTGCAAAGTTTGAAGAGCTTGCCTATGTTATTGAACGTGTTAAAGATGATGTTCCTGTTGGTGTCTGTATCGATACATGCCATATTTTTGTAGCAGGTTATGACATTCGCACCAAAGAGGCGCTTGACAGTACATTAAGTGAATTTGATCGTATTGTCGGGCTAAAATACCTCAACGCCTTTCACCTTAACGACTCCAAAAAGGGGCTAGGAAGCCGCGTGGATAGACACGAAGATCTCGGTAAGGGGACAATAGGCATGGAGTGCTTTAAAGCAATTATGCAAGATCCGCGCCTAAAGCATCTGCCAAAATATCTCGAAACTCCTGGCGGCAAGGAGACCTGGAAGAAAGAGATCATTGAGCTGCGTTCTTTTGTAAAATAGAAATTTCGGGCATGGGCACGGACACGGGCACGGGCACGAATTGTTTTTTCGGTAAACCCTCGAAATAAAATGGCATACGAAGTATGATTTTGCCCTTATTGGAGATATGTTATGCGTACGAAGATTAAGGGTTTACTTGCACAGGATCATGCAGAAGTTGTTGGAAAGGAGTTTGAGATTGAAGGGTGGATCAAAACCGTCCGCAGTCAAAAGACAAATACCTTTGTCGAAATTAACGATGGCTCATGCTTTACCAATCTTCAGGTGGTTGTTGACTCAACATTGCCGAACTACGACAAAATTGCCGCTGGACTGGCTACAGGCGTCGCTGTAGAGGTTGTTGGCAAGGTTGTAGAAAGCCCAGGCCAGAATCAAAACATCGAAATGCATCCATCTAAGGTAGAGATAGTAGGAACGATAAATCCTGATAGCTATCCTCTGCAAAAAAAGCGCCACTCCTTTGAATTTTTGCGCACAATTGCACACCTTCGTCCTCGTACAAACACATTTGGAGCTGTTGCTCGTGTGCGTAACGCTGCTGCTATGGCTACTCACCTCTTTTTTCAGCAAAGAGGCTTTCTCTATGTGCATACGCCTATTATTACGGCATCTGATTGCGAAGGCGCCGGCGCTATGTTTCAGGTGACAACGCTCGATATGCTCAAGCCGCCAGTAGTTGATGGCAAAATTGACTATAGCCAGGACTTTTTCTCAAAACCTGCCTACCTTACTGTTTCAGGGCAGCTAAATGGCGAGACCTACGCCTGTGCGCTTTCTGATGTCTACACCTTTGGCCCAACATTCCGTGCGGAAAACTCAAACACCTCAAGACATTTGGCAGAGTTTTGGATGATCGAGCCTGAAATGGCCTTTGCTGATATCAACGACGACATGGAATGTGCCGAAAGCTACATCAAGTTTGTGCTGAAGTACGTGATGGAGCATTGCCAGGACGACATGGCCTTCTTTAACCAGTATATAGAGCCTGGTATTATCGAGCGTCTTCAGAAGGTAGCTGAGACTCCATTTGAACGTTCGACCTATACCTATGCAATACGCGTGCTGCAAAAGTCGGGTAAAACATTCCAGTATCCTGTTGAGTGGGGTCTTGATCTTCAGTCAGAGCATGAGCGCTATCTTACAGAAGAGTTTTTTAATAAGCCTGTAATCCTCACAGACTATCCGCGAAAGATCAAAGC
The DNA here is from genome assembly GCA_018239765.1 of Verrucomicrobiota bacterium. Classification (GTDB taxonomy): domain Bacteria; phylum Chlamydiota; class Chlamydiia; order Chlamydiales; family FEN-1388; genus SZAS-7. Next base: position 1,104 of record JAFEGT010000009.1, on the reverse strand, counting down.
CTTTTACATGCGCGATAACGACGATGGCAAGACAGTAGCCTGTATGGATGTGCTTGTGCCAAAGATTGGCGAGATCATTGGCGGCAGCCAAAGAGAAGAGCGCCTTGATGTGCTTGAGAACAAGCTTCGTGAGTTTAATCTGCCTCTTGAAGCATATCAGTGGTATCTTGACTTAAGACGCCACGGCTCGGTGCCGCATGCAGGATTTGGCCTTGGCTTTGAGCGCCTCTTACAGTTCATCACAGGCCTCGACAACATTAGAGACGTAATTCCATTTCCACGCTTCCCAGGTAACGCTGAATTTTAAGGAATACGAGATGATAGGACCAACTACAAGACTTCTTACAGTAAAAACAGCAAATGGAAAACAATTTGCGGTTGTAAGACCCGATAAAGAGGCTGTTGAGCGAACCAAAAAAGTCGCAAAAGAGACATTTATAGAGGCCTTTACTACCACCTATACGCAATATCATAAAGAGAGTGGAGATAAAGGCCCAATTGAAGTGTGGCTAGGTAAAAAAGAGGGCTACACAATCGATCAATGGCTAAGCGACACCTTTGAGGGCGAGTATACTGAATACCTCGAAGGCAAAAAGTTTTTTGTGCATCTCTACGATGAACAAAACAACCTTGCTGGCTGGCTTTCGCATGGCCCAGTTTCTGAAACGGGTGAGATGTACTTAAGCCAATGTTCTCTCGAAGCTGCTTCTCGTGGGCAAAGGGTAGCGTCAGAAGCCTTTGCAGAGGTTCTTCAAAATAAAACCTACGAAACAATCTTTCCAGGCGTCAAAGTAGTAAAGCTTATTGCGAGAGAAATCAACAAAATCGCTGAAAGACTCTACCTCGGCGCAGGATTTACAAAAGATACCACAATAGACCCCAAAATCTATGGCGAATCATACGGCCCTCTCTACGTAGGCTACCGTAAAGAGCTTTAACAGCAATTCTCAATTTGAAACGATTATCTCTTGCTTGCGCTTAATTAGGAGCCCTGAGAAGATCAGGAAAATGATCATAGCAGGGTTTTCGACGAATGGGCAGTATTAAAAGTATCGCGTTTTTGCATAATAAAAAGAGTCAAAGCGGTGTTCTTGAATCCTTCAC
>JAFEGT010000099.1:7992-13171 GCA_018239765.1 Verrucomicrobiota bacterium | reverse complement strand
AAATCAATCATTCCGTTGCCTCTGGTCCGACTCTAGATCGGACTCTAAATTAGTTAAATTATAACAAATTCGGGCACGGGCACGGGCACGCACGCGGGCACGAACTGTTAGTGCGATAAAGGCCTACACTTCCGGCTTATCGTAAGGAGAAGAGATCTTTTTGCCAAGAAATGGTCTAATCCAGGCGCCGATAACGGTGCCAAGTAAAAGGCCTGGGGCTTCAATCAACAGCGCAAGTACTGCAGCAATCACAATAAAGCCTCTAAATATACCGTCTTGAACAACTAAATCTTTGAAAGCCAGGGTTTTGTCAATAATTGGTTGTGAAAAGTAGATCCCTAAAATAATTCCCACAAGGGCTCCGCCGAGCACTGGGTTAAAAATTGAAAGTATAAGCCCTGCAAAGAGAACTACATACGAGATTGTCTCCCAAAGGTTGTTTTTTACAAAATTGCCAAAGCCTGGCTTTTGTGGTTCGTTTGGGTTTGGTTGTGGACCTGTCATAACATCTCTCCTTCAAGGTTTTCTTTCTTCTAAAAGACAAATACATTTTTTAGCAAGACTTCTCTGTAGATTTATTCCTTACTCTCTGATAGAATAACCATATTTTTCGGTATTTTTGCTTATGAAATTGCAGCCTACAACTCTTCGCCTTATAAATTTGCTCCTTCTAGGCACAGTCGTCTGCACTGGTTTTTTTACATTTTTATCTTGGGTCGATATCAAGCCTGCCACCCTGCCAGAGCCTCTGCCCATGCAAAAATTTACTCTACCGCTAAGCTTTAAGCCGCCACAACAGGCTCTCGATGCCGTTAGCCCCCCATTTATCTCACTTACACAAAACGACATCAAACTACAGCTTCCAGACCTACGCAACGTCCTGATCTACTTTGGCTCTACAGTACGTCCAGATGTGTCAGAATCTGCCATTATCGTACAGATGGGCGTGCGCGGCATTAATGCTCCACAGGCTGTTCAGGTAGGATCACCAATCTATCTTAAGTATGAGGCTAAGGGTGCCGGCAGCAAATGGACATTTAGCCCCGAAAACAGACCTACACCTATTTGGATTGAGATAAAGCCTCAAGAGGGCTCTTGTGAAGTAAAAGTCTTTATGTCAGATAGCGAAGGCAACAAAATTGTAGAGCCTCACGACTTTGCCTCCTTTACCCTTGCACAAGTAAACCTACCCTATACGGGACAAGGCACAAACGCCTTCGAAATTGGCGGCCAGCGAGCTGACAGCTCTATTTTGATCCGTCAAAAGTGCGTATGGTTTGGTCAAGACCTCTTTTTACAAGAACTTGGCGACGATTCTACACAGTATGCCTTTGAAAAAGAGCGCATAGACTTTTTAGATCCAGAACATAGCTACTGCTGTTATGTAGGGGTGGGAGACTGCCTTGCTTATGTTGACGATCACTGGGAAGAGGTAGAACCAGGCCCAGACTCACGTAACAGACCTCTTTTAGTTGTTAAAAAAGTTGACGACAAGTCAATTTCTTTTGACCTCTGGGATCCTAAAGGCAAAGTTCGCATCCCTATCGAGCTTCGTAAAGCAATGCCAATGCCCGCTTTTGCCAATAAATTTGACCTCAAGCTTGTTGGCGCTCGCTCCAAACGCGACTGGATCGCAGAACTCAACGGCGTACGCATGCTTATTCGCGCTGACGACTGGCTCATTCTGCAGGATAATGCGTGGCACAAAATTTCGACTCCCGAAGAGCTTGATGACTATGTCGCAGGCAACATTCGAGGCCCGCTTCTTGTACTTGAAGGCGCTGAAAAGTCAGGTAATGACATGTGCCTTATTGGCAAACTGTATGACATTACACGAACACAAGTTATGCCTATAAAAATTTCTCTCTTTAAATCTTGGGAGCAGGCAACTCCTCAAGAGGCCAAACCTGAGGCTGAAGAGGACTCTGATGAAGACTCTGAAGATTCTGAAGAAGAAGCTGACGATGATGATGACGATGATGACGATGACGACGACGAGGAAGAAGATCCCGTCTAACTTAAAAGTGGAGCGCTATGAAACATAATACTATTCTTCTGGGGTCACTAGTTCTGTTTGTGCTTTCTTTCCCGCTCGAAAGCATTACCATTTCTGAAAAGCGACAAAACCTTTCTGGCGGCTCTTCGCAGTATAAAACTGCCGATCAACAGAGCCTTGCTCAAGTAAATCAGGCGCTACAAGAAAAGCATAAAGAGCTTCAAAACCTCTACAACGCCTCACAACAAGCCTACACACTCGCTTTAGCCCAAAATCAAGATTCTGAAGCCGTAGAAACGCTCTTTAAAGGCTATTTGGAACAGATTCAGGCTCTTCGAAAGGAAATTAAAGAGCTAGAAGATAGCTGGAAACTCCTTTCGCAAAGTGGTGGCGATGTAGAACAAGAAGGGCTTTGGCATCAGCCAGACACAACCATTGGTCAGCTTGTTATCGACTATGGCTCTGGCGACTTTATCTACCTCATGCCGCCAGAAATTGCCACCCTTAAAGTACATGTAAGCTCGCAGCTTTCAGTTCCACGCGCTATGTGGAGCGAAATGCTTGAACTTATTTTGTCAAACTACGGCGTAGGCATCAAGCAGCTTAACCCATTTTTACGTCAGCTCTTCTTTTTGCGCCTAAATCAGGCAGATCTTGTTGCAATCATGGACGATCAAGACGAGCTCAAACTTACACCTCCCGATGCACGCATCTGCTTTGTACTTCAGCCTCATGCTACAGAGCTCAAACGCATATACCAGTTTTTAGAAAAGTTTTCTCCACAAGAGCAGATGAGCATTCAGGTAATAGGCAATAACATCGTCATGGTGGGCCTTGCTCGTGAAATTACTGAAATGATGAAGATTTATGACTTCATTTCTCTTCCAAAACATAGCCAAGAGTACAGACTTGTTGCACTTCAAAAAGCGCAGAGTGAAGAGGTAGCAAAGATCCTTCAAGCAATCTTTGAAGGGGATGGTTTTAAGTTTTTTGGCGACGCTGAAGGTGGCGGCAAGGATAATCACCTACCGTTTATGAGCGGTGATGGTGGCACAGGCTTTAAAGTGCTTACCCTCAAAACTCCCGCTCAGTCACTCTTTTTGCTCGGAAAAGTAGAACAGATCGAAAAAGCGTGTCAGATTATTCAAGAAATTGAAACGCGCGTATCAGAAGCTCAAGAAAAGACTGTTCACTGGTATGCCTGCCGACACTCTGAAGCCGAAGAGCTTGCCGACGTGCTTGCCCAAGTGTATACCAAAATGATTGAAAGTCCCGACGCCTTTAACCTAGGTAACAATGGCAAAAAGGGTGACAAAGAAAGATCTCGTCGATCAAGGGACATTAAAGAGACAATCACTAACCGCACAGACAACGACAAACTCGTTGTAACACCGCCAAAAGTGAAGCCCGACGCTGAAAAGCGCAAAACTTTTGAAAAGCATGAAAATTTCATTGTCGATACAAAGACAAACTCTATTGTCATGGTTGTAGAAGCAAATGTGCTGCCAAAGCTGCGCGAACTTGTTAAAAAACTGGATGTACCTAAAAAGATGGTGCAGATCGATGTGCTTCTTTTTGAAAAGCGCGTCTCTGACAACAACACATTCGGTCTTAACCTGCTGAAGATGGGAACTGCTGCTTCTCATAAACATAGAAGAAGCACCATCTGGAACCAAGGTGGTCACGCAAGAAAGAAGAAAAAACATCACCACAGCAGCAAGCACAGAGATAATGACGATCACGATGAAATCTTTGGTGACAAGGGTGTGCTCCAGTTTATTATTTCAAGAACCCAGCATGGCCATGTCCCTGCCTTTGATCTTGCGTATAACTTTTTACTTGCCCAAACCGACATTCAGATCAATGCAAACCCAACAGTAACCACTGTTAACCAGGTTGCAGCAAGAATTGCGATTGTTGAGCAGATTTCCATCAACACAGGCGTTGTAGAGATCGACACAACAAAAGCGACAAGGCTAAAAGACTCCTACAGCCGCGAAGAATATGGTACGATTTTATCGATCACACCTACCATTCACGCCAAAATGGACGATGATGATGAAGAGGCAGATTCACCCAAATTCATTCACCTTTCAACTGACATTGTGTTTGATACTGTGCATGGCTCTGAAGGCCACGACCGACCAGACATCACTCGCAGAAACATCAAAAATGAAGTGCGCGTTGCTGATGGAGAAACCGTAATTCTTGGTGGTCTTCGTCGCAAAACTGCGCTTGATGATGCTGAGATGATGCCATTCCTTGGGGAGCTTCCTGGAGTTGGCAAGCTATTTGGCATCACCAAGATGGAAGATACAAGTACAGAGATGTTTATTTTTATCACTCCACGCATTGTACCTGATAAACTGGATGAGTTTCGTAAACTTCGTCAAGATGCCATTAAAAAGCGCCCTGGCGACGTTCCTGAATTCTTACAAGAACTTATTGTTGCCCGTGAAAAGGACAAACGCCGCCTCTTTGAAGGCAGCATGAAGCTTTTACTGGGCCGTCCTGATAACAGTTTCCTCGAGGCAAAAAAACCATGATGGCATCCTTAAAGGAGCTTCTTGCAGCTAAATCATTTTCCGATGCTTTACAGGCCCTTCGTCCTAAAAAGAACGAGGAGGTGGCAGCTCAGCCTGCTGCTTCAAAACCTCTCTTTAACGACGAAGAGCAGGCGAAGACAACGGCACGTAAACTTGGTCTAGAGGTATTTGAGGATCTTTCATCCTTTAAGATCGACCGCAGCCTCACTCGGCGCGTGCCCTACTCCTTTGTAAAAAAGCATTTTGTTCTTGCTGTGCAAGAAAAGAATAATGTCGTTACTGTTGCAACGTGTGATCCACTTAATCTCGACGCCATCGAAGAGCTTCGCCACCTGTTAAATCAGCAGATAGAAACAGCATTTGTACCAAAGCAGGCAATCCTTGCTGCCATTCACGAATACTACCATAGCGACGACTCCAGCGCTGTCTTTTTAGACAACATTCAGGGATCTGTAGATGATGAAGAGATGCTTGGCGAGCTGCAGGTGTATGACCTGCTTGATGACTCTCAGCAGCTTCCCGGCGTGGTGCGGCTGTTAAACTTTGTTATCTCTGAAGCGATACAGCAGGGTGCATCTGATATTCACTTTGAGCCAAAAGAGACAGGCCTTTCCATTCGCTACCGCATTGACGGTGT
>JAFEGT010000099.1:0-7973 GCA_018239765.1 Verrucomicrobiota bacterium | reverse complement strand
CGCTTAAAAGTTATGGCAAAGCTTGACATTGCCGAAAAGCGCCTGCCCCAAGATGGCCGCATCAAGATGCGTATGGGTGGTAAAGAAGTAGACTTTCGTGTCAGCACGCTGCCTGTTGTGACAGGTGAAAGAATCGTGCTTCGTATTTTAGACAAAGGAAACATTGTCCTTGGTCTTGATAAACTTGGCATGCCTAACGATATGCTAGAAGAGTTTAGGCGAGAAATTGGGTTTTCTGAAGGCATCATCCTTGTAACTGGTCCTACAGGTAGTGGTAAAACCACAACACTCTATAGCGCGCTTTCTGAGCTCCAAAATGATCATACTAATATTATGACCATTGAAGACCCTGTAGAATACCGCCTTAAGGGCATTGCACAGATGGGTGTCCATCCAAAAATTGGCCTATCGTTTGCAGCAGGACTTCGCCACATCTTGCGTCAAGACCCTGACATTATCATGGTGGGTGAAATTCGTGATAAAGAGACTGCAGAAATTGCCATCCAGGCAGCACTTACTGGCCACTTAGTATTAAGCACGCTGCACACCAACGATGCACCATCTGCCATTGTACGCCTTGTAGACATGGGGATCGAATCATATCTCATATCTTCTTGCTGTATTGGCATTATGGCTCAGCGCCTTGTACGCACCATCTGCCCCGCATGTAAAACAGCCTACAAACCTACTGCAAGCGAACTTGCTAACCTCAAAATCACTCCTGACATGCTGCCGGAAGGCAAGCTTTATAGAGGTGAAGGCTGCCCAAGCTGCCTAGGATCCGGATTTCAGGGTCGTCATGGTATCTATGAACTTATGCCGCTCACACCAAACGTACGTAAACAGGTGCTTAAAAGCCCAGAAGCCACCCAAATCCAGGCGACAGCGCTTGAAGATGGCATGATGACATTGCGAGAATGTGGTCGCTCGCTTGCAATTAAAGGCATCACCACCACTGAAGAGGTGTGGCGCGTAACCCGTGCTGAAGAAGAAGTGCACTGATGATATACGATTATAAAGCATTTACACGTCAAGGCAAGGCCGCAAAAGGCACTATCGAGGCGATCAATGCCAAAGAGGCACGCGATAAGCTACGAGATATGCAGCTTATTGTCTCTTCGTTAGAGCCGCAAAAAAAAGGCAAAAAAAGGCTGCAGCTATCGCGAGACGACCTTCGCATATTTACTTCGCAGCTAGCCCAACTACTTGCCGCCCAAATTCCCCTTTATGAAAGCTTACTTGCCCTTGAAGAACAGGCAAGACAGGAACCATACCACCCCGTTATTTTGGGACTCACTGATAGAATCAAGCGTGGTTCTAGCTTATCACAGGCGATGCAAGATTTTTCGGAAAGTTTTTCGCCCCTTTATAGAGCGCTTATTTCCGCAGGTGAAGCTGTGGGAAATTTAGAGCTTGCCCTTTCCCGACTCAATAACTTTTTAGTTCACGATAATAAAATCCGTAAGCAGCTTATAAGTGCACTTATCTACCCGGCGCTACTGTCTGGACTTTTAGTTGTGGCGATCACGGTGCTTGTTGGCTTTGTTATTCCTTCACTTGAACAGCTTTTTGAAGATAAAAATACACCCCAGTTTACCAAACTTGTTTTTGGCGCTGCCAAATTTTTGCGCGAATGGGGCATTTTGGTTGTGGGAGCCTTTATTGGCCTTCTCGTTTACGGCTTTTATCGCATACGACAGCCCAAAACGAAGGCATCAATACAACGAAATATTTTACATATACCCCTTATAAATAGATATGTTATACTTGCCGCTTTAAGCCGCTTTGCACGCACTCTCGGCACGCTTCTTGAAGGAGGACTACCTCTTACAGTAAGCCTTGCCTATGCAAAAGAAGCGCTTGGCAATGCACGCTTAAACGAAATTATGCTGCGAGTAGAGCAGAGGATTATTGAAGGCATTCCCTTTAGCACAGAGCTTAGCCGCTATAAAGAGATGCCACCGCTCTTTTCGCGCATGGTGCTGATTGGCGAAGAGTCTGGCAAGCTATCGAGTATGCTAAACCAGCTTGCTACCCTCTATGAAGAAGAAACAGAACGAACCCTTACCCGCGTGGTCGCTCTCGCCCAGCCGGTAATGCTACTCTTGATGGGTGGTTTGATAGGAGGCGTCCTGCTTGCTATCTTGATGCCGCTCTCAAGCTTTGGTTCTTCAATCCAAATATAACTGGAGATATTTATGAAAAAAAATGACAAAAGAAAAAAGCGAGCTGTAACGCTTATCGAAATGATTGTGGTTATGCTTTTAATTGCCACTATCGCCGGCGCCCTTGCCTACAACTACAACGCAAGCCTTGCTGAAGGTAAAGCATTTAAAACCAAGGAAGGTATCTCGCGCATAAAGACAATTTTGGCGCTTGCTCTTGCTGAAGATACTGAACTTAACCCAAGCTCACTTGACAGCACCTGGCAGCAGTATGTTAAAAATTCACCCCTTGCTGGAAAATCTGATGATCTTTTGAAAGATGGCTGGGGAAAACCCTACGAAGTGCATTTTGAAGAGGTAAATGGCGAACAGGTGATTACCGTACGCTCACAAAATCTCGAAAACTTCAACAAACAGAAGCAAGTAAAGTGAAAAAGCGCGCATTCAGCATCATAGAGGTGATGATTGCTATGGCAATCGTCGTCGTATGTGGTGCTGCTTTGGTGATTAACTTTTACGAAAGCCACCGAGAACGTCAAGAAAAAGATTGTGTAGATATCATTACAAGCAAGCTGCGTATGGCGGCGTCTATTGCAAAACTTTCTGATAGTGAGGTGGCAGTCTGTATAGCTGATGTTGATGGCAAGAAGGTGATCTTTTTAGAGCCCGACATGCGCGTATCCAACCGTATGAAAGTAGCCCTTAGCAAACAGACACCTCTACCCAATGTTACAGAAGCATCAGAAGAGCGCATAGCCTACTTTCCATGGGGACTTGAAGAAGATATAGACCTTAACGTCAAATTTCGATCGGGTAAAGAATATACTCTCGATCCCTATAAATATTCGCCTGACATTTTTGTCGATGATCCAAATGAGATTCAGGACCTTTATCCACAAGAAATAGTAGATGATGAGAAAGAAGACATTCACACTGATTGAAGTGCTCATAGCTATTTTTATAGCGACAGGTGCATGCTTTTTTCTTTTGGAATTTGAAGAAAGCTACATTAAAAGCGCCCGCGCAAGCCTCAAAAAGGTGCAAAAAGAGCGGATGATCCAGGAGGCCTATGTGGTACTTCTTGAGCAGCTTTATACCAATCAGATTCCGTGGAAGGCAATAGAAGATCAAGCCACCGTTCCAATACCGCTCAGCGACGAAAATTATCAAGCGACTGCTACATTTATGACCGTTCCCCACGGTAATAGCGAACAGGTTTCGCAGCCGCTCCTCGATGTAAAAGTTATTATTAAGATGGGAGAACAACAAGAACTTAGTGAAATACGACTCTGCCTCAAAAAGGAGGAGCACATCGATGAGAAAACGTAGTTTTATACTTATTGAGGTGCTTGTATCGACGGGGCTTTTTTTGCTGCTTGTTACGGCGATGTTTGGCATTTTCTGGAGATCTTCTAAGACAAATAATGCGATTAACAAGCTACGTATTGTTAACGAGCAGATGCTTATTGCGCAAAGCAAACTCCAAAATATCTTTTCAGCCGCCACCTTTGTAAAAAGTGTTCAGCCCTACTTTTTCATAGAAATTGAGAGAAAGTCAGGTCAACCCTCGCTTATCTGCACACTTGATAGCCCTGTACAGACCCACTCTGACTTTTCGGGCATCACCATAAGCAGAATATACCTAGAAGATGACAAGCTTGTTGTAGCAACCTTCCCTCACCTTGAAGAGGGCATACCAGAAATTATACAAAAAGAGACGCTGCTTTCTGGCGTTACCAAGCTTGATATAGAGCTCTTTTTTGCACCGCAGTCGCAAGAAAAAATCGTAGAGACCGAAAATGAAGAGACGGTAAAAAAACCGCCTGAAGGCGTTTGGACAGATGTATGGCCGAAAGAGTACAACCAAGCGCCAACGCTTGCCAAGCTCAAAATTGAGCGGGGCAAAGCTGGCAACTTTACGCTCTACTTTTTTATGCCCTACATGATAGACACTATACTGTATGGTAAGCTATGAACATTCTTCTTACAACATATGGCCTAATCCTTATCTTCGTCCTCTTTTGCGGCGCCCAATGGCGCTCTGCCACCGACATGATCTTCATGGACATCGTCTCAACAGATACTTTTGCAATTTGCCGCGACCAAGCTCTTGACATTCTCAACAACCGCTCGCAAGAACAGTATGAAAAGCTCTCCCCTAAAGCCCCTCCAACGAAATCTAAAGCAATTGCCAATAAAGTAGACTCATCAAAGCAAGCTGAAACCACAGCACTTTTGGATACCGAAGAAGAGCCTTCTCCAATTCAAATTGATCGACGCGATGATGAACCAGACGAAAAGAAACCAAAGCAGCAACAAAAGCAAAAATGCACTTCCCTTCTTCATATCGGCGCACTCATTAAACAGGATGATATAAACATCAATGAAGGCAAAGGGCGCGCTATCTTTCAACTTTTGCATAATCTTATCACTGAAATGTACAAGAACGAACGCTTCTTTATAAATGCTCTAGAAAAAGATGGCGACTTCGTAAATCAATTTCTTATAAACATGATTGATAGGGCAAAAGAAACTCATCAAGGACGCAAACTTAAAACCGCAAAAGACCTTACGACTGTTAACCTCGAAGACAAGCTACAGAGCTACGTGCGTTATAAAATGTTTAGAGGAACAAAATCGCGTCTTAGCAAAAAACAGACCCAAGATGATCCTGGTTACTATCCCCTAGCTGAATTCACGTCTCTTAACTTGCGCTCAGGTAACACAATCATGAGTGTCTGGCTTGCCGACCGTCCCCTCCTTATGGCACTTTTTCAAGACGACAAAATTGTCGACGAAGTGATTGAATGCCGCCGCGAAATTTTCAACGACATGCGTAAGCGAAAAGCCGCAGGCATGAACGTCAGCAACGAAAATTCGAAAGAGCTCGAGCTTCGCTTTGGAGGCCTCATCCCCGACAACCTGAGGCAATACATTGACCTTTCTGTCTCTGAGACACTGCCAAAAAAATAACAAGATGATAGCTTAAAAATATAAAGCTCTTCTATAGTTGACACCACCCTTGTAAAGGATGTTTTATGAAGTGCTTGCAGCGACTGCTTTTTAGTCTATTATGCTTTGGCTTTGTCTCCCAGCTACATTCTGACAACGCAACCCTGGATTACTACACTGAAGTCGGGATATCACATTATATGTCAGGAAATTTTAATGAAGCTCTTGACGATTTTAACCATGCAATCAACCATGCAGAATTTCCTTCAGAGGCTCTTTTTGCCGCACATCTCATGCGTGCACTCACCTATAAACAGTTGGGCAAAATAGATAACTGCACAATTGATGTTGCCTTCCTACAAGATAACTCCCATTCATGGATGAACACAGGAGTAGGGGAGGATTTTACTAAGTGCAAAAGACGATGCGAAGTAGCAGAATCAGCTGCATATGCACTATGCGGTGGAATACTCATTAAAGGGGCTAAAGGCATTCTAGCAAGTGCTGCCTGCGCAGCGGCCGTAAAAATCCTGAGCCAAGAATGTGAAGATTGCTGTGTCGATGGCTTTGCGGATTGCGGAAATAAAATAGAAACATTTGTCAAGGATGTGATCGAAAGCACATTCCCCACAGATTCATCAATATTGGATTCTCCATGAAAGAAAAAACTATTAATTGGGTAAAATATGCAGCCTCTATTCTAGGCTCACAAGCCATTTATGCCTTACTCCGACTAAAATGTGGTTATCAAAGCATTGAGGTAATGGCAGCGATGGTGCTCGCGATGTTTGCCGTGCTGTTTGCCTATCTAGAAACTATCAAACCTACCTCAAAAGATAAACCCCTGAATCTCTTGTGTGCTTTTTATTTCATTGTCGGCATTCTTCTTAGCTATCACAGCGATGTAATGGGCTACAAAGTAAGTTCTTTGTTCGTGAGTTCTAAATGAAAATTTCTTCGCTGCTGCTTCTTACCTTTATATCTTTAAATATAGCAATCGCCACACCGCTCCAAAGAGAATACGGATTTTGTTCTGAAGAACTTAATAGCGATTATGAATTTGTATATGATCACACAGTTGATGACAGTGATATAGATTGCATGATACGCGATACAAACTCATACTGTGCAAAACATTGTCCCTCTATCACATTTTCAAACATTGATGAATCTTTATTATCACTCATCCCTCCACTTGAATACGAATGCAGCTACTGCAGTGAAAATTCTATCTATTTTGGATATATCGATCCTCGATTTAAGCGATATAGTTCCCATCTAATGCGGCAGCTTAAATACAGCAGTCAACATCCTGAATGCACCTGCTACTGGCCGGAGCATTCTGAAGAGGCCAGAGAGCTCAGCGATCAAGCAGTTGAACTATTTCTTACCTTGATTCGAACTACAGCGCTTGTCTTACTAGAGCAAAACGATGAAATAATGGATGAATTTCGCAATACAGCCCTCTCAGACTGCTCTCTAGGCGACCTAAATAGTTTTTGTGTTGCCAGACAATTTCGATTTTCACATTACCATCGTCTGACGGATGATTTACTTGTTCTAGCCGAAAAGTATTTTGACCCTGAGGACTCTCTTGAGATTAAACATGATCTGCAAACAGTTCTTAAGCAATTGGCTCTTTACTTCGCACCCTTATATGATGAATGCCTTCATCTGCATCCCAATCAGGAAATCCAAGCGGAACTAGATTTTACGAAACTATTTCTGCCAGACCCAACTGATGAAGAATGGGAAATCGAAATTCAGGAATTTCTTGATAAACCGCACCGGCCTATATACTCGGGAAAAAGCAAAGATGTCAGAATACCAGCTTTAAACATGAGGCCAGCTTTTCATATTGAGTATTACGACTTAACAGAAATCGAAGGACAAGACGAGGCTTCGATAGATCTATTCAAAAGGCTCATGCCCATTTTATACGGCCATACAAGATTTTACAAAGACACCAAAACGAAGATTCCAAACTTTGAAGATCAATATGTTGAAAAGCTTCTCACTGAAATAAACAAACGCAAACAAGAAGATATTACTATAGCTAACCTTAAAGAACTCTGCACCCTAAAGCTAGAAAATGACACATTATCTTATGCACAATATAAGATGTTTGCCGCTAAAGCTTCATACTGGCAATACACCCAAAAAAGATACCCAGATGACTACTATCCACTTACTGAATTTGCAACCATGCGCTACACATCAGACTATGTTGCCAGCATCTGGCTTGCCCCTGATGCGCTATTGATGGCGATTTTTCAAGATGAAAGTGTTGTGCGAGATCTGGTTAAAACTCGCCAGGAGATCTTTGAAGCGATGGAACGCGGCGACGATCGGCTTGTGATGCAGGATACGTTACGCAAGCAATTTAGCGATAAGCTGGTCAATATCGACCCACGCTTTATCGATTTCAGAATCAACCGCAAACAGCCCCACTCTTTATTATTAAATAAATAGCGCTATTCGCCTCATGGATGAGTCAAATGAGGCGAATGAGGCGAATTCAACGTCTTGAGGCGAATGAGCGGAAATATGCACAAGCGAAAATCCGCAGGCATGAACGTCAGCAATAACAATTCAAACGAGCTCGAGCTTCGCTTTGGAGGCCTCATCCCCGACAACCTGAGGCAATACATTGACCTTTCTGTCTCCACTAAGTATCCCGGTAGCAAATAGTCCCAAGCTACGTATCGAGCACTACGCAGCAGAATCGGCCTTATTAACCTCAATGATATAAAGGATATAACGATATGAAGGATAAAAAAAGAGTGCTCCTAAATAACAAAAAAAATTTAACCGCGGAGTGCGCAAAGAGCGCAGAGTAACATGTACAAATTTTCT
>JAFEGT010000098.1:2039-12858 GCA_018239765.1 Verrucomicrobiota bacterium | reverse complement strand
AATGTGGAACGAAAGTATAAGCGAACAGTATCGTGGCCGTATCGCCAGCTTTTCTATGCTAAGCTACATGAGTGGTCCCCTGCTTGGCAACACCCTCATGGGCTTTTTGGGTGATTCTGTTGGCCTTCATCAAGCCCTTGCACTTGGAGGCACTGTCAGCCTTGTCACTATAGGCCTCGTTGTGCTTCTCGTCCCACCATTTCGCCGCTACGCAAGCCCCTCTTAATACAGCCCACAGCCGCCCCTTCCATTGTTATCATTTATAAATAGCCTTAAGACTCGACAAGATCATAAGCCCATTACATCGAACTATAACCTCAAAAAAAAATCTTCTATTTGAAAAAATCTCAAAAACATTTACGTTACTTTAGGAGCTTAAATTTCGGCCTGATATGGCTATCAAAAAAAGGAAAGTTATGAAATTGAATAGTTTGATGATTTGTGTCGCCACTCTTTTGAGCCTACTTACAAGCATGCCTCAAGCCTTTTCTGCCGCAAAACGCAACCAAAAAATGGTATTCTCTTCATCGTCAACACAAACTGACTCCTACAGAGAAAGGCAATGCTGCAAAAAAGTGCTAGAACTCGCACAGGGAATTAACGCCACAACAAAAAAGAATTATCAGCTCGATCTCGAAACAAATGCCCTGGTGCAGGAAGATTTAACCATCGACCAAGAAACACTAAATATTGTTACAGCAATCGAAAACATTGTAAACCAACTCAACGCTGATGAATGTAAACCGATTGATCAAGGCATGATCGATGCAGCTGGGGGCACACTCACACTAACCGAGTCAGGAAAATACTGCGCCACTGAAAACTTAGTCGGAAGCCTAGTACTTGATTCAGACTCTATATGGCTTGATCTCTCTTTTTATATACTCGATGCAAATGGAGCTGCAACGGCCATTTCTTCAACAAACCACGAAGGAGTAGTTATCTCTAGTGGTTATGTACAAAATTCGACAAGTGCAGCAGTGCTCTTTACTGGCTGTACGGCAGTTGAAGTAAGAGAGCTTCATCTAGAGAATAACAGCCTTGATGCTATTCGAGCCTCCTCAAGCCAACAGATCCATATCCATGATATCGATTCCATAGGCTTAGGTCGTGGAGAGCGCATAGTAAAATTCGACACATGTAAAAATATTCGTTTTAGTCAAAGCGCAGCAACAGGATACCTTAGCACTATCGGTGCTATTGTAGAATTCAATAGCTGTATTGGCGCCGCTCTTGAAGATATTGAAGTTACGGACAATACCAAAACAATTTCCACCCCCAATACTTCTACATCTATAAACGCCTCATTTATACATTTTGATTCGTGCAAAGACATTAATCTTACTCGTGTAAAAGCAAACAATAACATCTTCAACAGCCCCGTTGCAGGTAACAAGCAATTTAGCGTACTTGGATTTATAAATTCAAAAAATTGCACCATCAACTCATCACAAACAAACGATAACATAGACATCGCAGGATTAGTTGCTAATACCGATATAGTAGAAGATAATATAGTGTATTTACAATCATGCGATAGCTTCAAAATTACTAATCACCAGTCTAATAACAATAGCTGCACTGCGACGATTCTTACATTCACTGGGTATTACACTCTAAACTCAACAAATATTATTATCGATGGATGTCAAGCAAATAACAACCTGGTAGCAACACAATCCGCTCACCCAAATATTATTGCTCAACTTATTGGCATCTACATTAACACTAATACAGAAACCTGCATAGTACGCAACTGCCAGGCAAATTTTAATACTGTTAACAACGGAAACACACGTCCAGGCACATTCGCATCGGTAGCTGGAATAGAAATCCAGGATGGCGCATTTGAGGTGCTTATCGATAACTGCCAGGCATGCTACAACACGATGAACACGACAGGTGCTCTACAGCAAGCAATAGGCATCTATATTTTTGCAAACGCCGCAAGTGGAAGTAACATAACTATATCAAACTGTATAGCCGACAATAACAGAGGCGGAGAGAAGGGCTTGGGAATCCTTTCGCGCTACCCTGACCTCGTAACAATTAAGAACTGTTCCGCAAGCTCCAATAGTCGATATGGTATTTCAATCGGGACTATCTCTTTCCCTAACTCTGGCTCAAACACAAACGTGCAAATTTTCGATTGCACCTGCTACCTAAATGGCAACAACTCCAGTACTTCTGCTGGCATACTCCTAATAGGAACAAACAGCATAAACGTTCATATTAAAAATTGCGAAGTAAACGATACCTTCTCAAATGCAGGGGCATCAGGAATAGAAGTCATAAGAGGAATTAACGTCACAATTGAAGACACAAACGTCTTTGGCACTACAAGTTCCACAGGAACAGCAAATGGCATCCTGTTAAATAACTGTAGCGATTCAAAAATTATTCGCGCACAGCTTAATCGCAACAAGAATGCCGGTGTTGAACTTATCAGCACAAATTCAAGAATTACAATTATTGATTGCAGTGCTGTAAGCAACGGCAAGGGCTTTGAATTTGCTTCAGGCTCAACCGCCTCTTGCTGCTTGGTGCAGAACAACAAAGCTATCAATAACACAACTGCAGGCTTTGTATATGCAGCATCTCCTACACCATTTACTGTTACCTTCATGGGTAATGAAGCACAGTGTAATGGAACAACGGCATCAACGGACAACTTTTCGCTAGGTACCAACAAAATCCCCCTCCAATCACTGAGCTGGAGTACTGGAATAAGCACCCAGATCGGCGCAACAACGGCCGGATTAGGCTCGGCAGTTGCTAACACCTATATGATACCCTAGCACACATTTTAGGACCTGGGCTCTCAAAATTGAAAAATTATGAGAGCCCAGTCCTGCCTCAACGACGTCAACGTAAAAAGTGAGTGTGACCCCATAAGACGTGATTATAATTCAGGGGATATTCTCCAATCATGAACTATAACACTCCTTTCTATAACTCATGTTTCTGGCATTTCATGAGTTATAGAGCAAGTTTCTATAGCTCAAACACTTCAAAGCTGCGCCCAAGCAGGCTGTTTTTTTAGGAGCGTCTCCAAGATGCTTTTGGCTATGTTTGGGATATCGCAAAGCGTAAAAGCTGATTAGACATAAACTGTATTTACGCGGCGATTGGTCCTGCAGGCATCAACTCCAAGCTTGACAAGAGTTGCACCCAAAATGAGGCCTGTAACTCCTGAAATAACGTAGTCTGCTGTTGTGAGAATATACACTCCCGATTCAAAGAGTTGGCAATTAAGGACGGTGATATTACCTGATTGGGCAAGACACCTTCCTAAACTAATGGCCGAATCTTTTGCAATGGAGGAAAAACCTAAATTTACAAACAGTTGGCCAAGAGTTGCACCACCTGCGATTGAAACAGCAGCTATAATATGTTTTCGTTGACTAGGTGGTGAGTGAGCTCCGTCAAGTGGTATAGCCTCAGCGCCACCTTGAGACGATGTTACCAATTTTGTTCCAATCCAGTTAGCTGCCACGGCAGTTCCAAAAGCCGCTACATTCAGGCCTACCATCCAGTAATAATTGTGTGAATATGCGCTTAAATAGGTGTTGCAAACTTCTGGAGGATTTACCACGGAGGCGGGGCAGTTTTCTCCATAAATCTTGGCAATTGATGGCAAAGTGCTGAACGTATACTCAGCCAGGGCAAATGTACCAGCAGAAACCAATGCACTTCCAATTGCAGCTACAGAGTTTATTCCACTAAAAACAGCTGAACAAAATGACATAAGAGTCCCCGTTTTACTCTAATAAAGGCTCCAGAATATGCAAGCGCCCAATTTTCTTCAATTCTTCTGCCTCTTTATGAAGTCATCATTCTTTAGAAAGTCTGAAAAATGGAAGGTGCGTTGAAAAAAACGATGATTTTGCTGCCAGTTACCCGCCACGTGCTTAAACCTGGGGTTCACCTGCACCTTAATCATGTTTACAAAAATATCTACTTATTATTAGATAAAAAAATGTCAATATGCGAAGGGGCTACATGGGAAATGCAGAGTTAGATAGATCAATTCAGATATTTGATGAACTTCTTGATGTAGGTATTCGAAATGTAGCAGACGTTTGCGCCATTGCAGTTTCAGACGCAGAAGCAAATCCTAGCAAAATGATCTCCAAAGAAGCCAATAAAGAACGGTTTGAAAAACAGATTTGTGATGAATTACGAATATTCAAAACCCGGGTCGAAAATGGCATTTTTCAAATTATGAAAAAAGTGACCGAGCGTTCAATACCTGATAATGAGCTACATTCTTCAGAATTTGTAGATGACATCGCTAAGCTTACACAAATCCCCGCTCTTATCGAGGAATCCCCTGAGAGCTATTTTGAGCAGCTTAACGAGAAAACAGTTATCGAAATTACAAATGTCAGCGAACAGACGTTTGAAACGTTGTATCAGGCGGCATGTGAGCTCTACAACGAAGAGCAATATGAACATGCCGCGGACGCATTCGGTTTTCTTACTTTGATTAACTCAAATAGTTATAGCAGCTGGCTTGGCCTGGCACACTCTCAATATTTTCTAAAGCGCTATGAAGAAGCGCTAGTTGCCTATGCCTGGTGTTGCGAGGTAAATCCAACAGATCCACAGTGCCACCTCTTCTCAAGTTACTGTTACGAAGAAATTCATGAGCTTGATAACGCCATTAACGCGATTGAACTTGCTTTGCTTGTTACTGAAGATGATCCAGAATATCAGGAACTTCGCGCACAACTTACCCATGAAAAACAGCGACTAACAGCCAAACAAAAATCATAGGAGTGTATCATGGATCCCACCTTAGGCTCATCTCAAGCATCTGCCTCATATAACTCAAGTGCTGCTTCAACCTCATCACCTAAAAAAGCTGCTTTTGGACTTCCTAAAACAGCAAAAGCGCAACAAAATACTGCATCTTCTCAAAAACTCCAGCTTTTAGCTGCGGTTAGAAGCCGATTAAAGATTGTAGGCGACGCTTTACGCCCGGTCGGCAAAGGGGCTGCTGCGGTCTTTGGAAGTGCTTGTGCAATAATTGGCGGAAGCGCAAATGCCCTTATGGTGGGCATAACCTATCTTGGCGTAGCTCCTGGGGCTGCCCTTGGAGGCCTTCTGGGAGGGATTGTAGGATTAGGCGTTGGAGTAGTAAAAGGCAATTTTAAGCAAAACATATTAGATAACGCAAAAGCAGGTGCAAAGGCCGGAATAGTGGTTGCTGCGATTCCAGTTGCAGTTATGGTAATTATACCCATCTGCTTTGCTTCTGGCATTGCCAGAGCAGGGAAAGGCTTATTAAAAATAGCTTCCGGAAAAAGTTCAAAAGCCCCTGATGCTTGGCTACTTCAAAAGTTCGTAGCAAAATTTGATCAAGAAGCAGTCCTTAAACTGTTAAAATTACGAGCCTCTTGAAAAACTAGAGGCCTCGGAAAAAACGATGATTTTGAGCTAGTTTGCTCGCCGCTTTGGCGGCTGAAACCGGCCCCCGAGCAACATACTCAAGTCGAGTAGGGCGAGGGGGCCGGGAGCAAAATTGCTCAAAAGGGCGTTTTTGCCGTGGGCTCTAGTTTTTCAAGAGGCTCGCACGCTCTGATGACAAGAAAAGGTCATAAACCTATCTGACTTCCGAATATGCAACGATAACCCTTTGCATATCCAACAAGAGAATTTTGGGCTAGACTTTAGGTTTTACTTTCATGTACAAGATAGAGGCATGATCGAAAAGAACCAAAAATATAGTCTTCTTGCTCCCACAGTATTTATCTGGATTGGGTTTATCTGCTCCATAAGCTTTATGGAAGCATGGCTCAAGTTTCGCGCACCGCTTGTAACAAAAGAAATTGGGTTAAGTATTGGAGTTGTGGTTTTTTCAGCGCTCAATCACGTAGAGTGGGTCTTTAGCCTGCTTGCTTTTGTCTTTGGTGCGCGCGGCAAACTCTTTACATTGATCTTATTGATTCTTGCTGTTCAAACTATTTGGCTAATGCCCATGCTTTCAGAACGTGCCGCGATGATTATCAGTGGGCAAGCGCCTGCAACATCTTGTGTGCATATCGTATATATTGTGCTCGAAGTAGCAAAGGTACTGCTACTTTTTGTCTTAGGCATGCTTTCTCAGAAGAGATGAGATCTCTCTTTTCTAAAGCGGCTACGGCTCTGTTCCAGAGACTGTTTTGGGCGCATCTCCTGAATGATTTGCTGCTGCAGCCACAACTTGTGATACCGCGGGAGTAGAGCGCTCTTCTTTTTTCGCAGCTTTAAACAGCTCTTTTGTTACCTTGTTAACCTGTTTATCGCTAAGACCCGTGGCAGCTTTTAGCTCTGTCTTTATTGCCTGCTTTCTTTGGATGATTTTATTTGCCAGTACATTTTTATTTTCTTGGCTATCTAGCGCGTATGCTGCTAGGTCTATGCGACGTTTTAGGGTTGTAACGAGCTGAGATTGCGCCTGTTTTTCTTGTCCCTCATAGGAGCTTACATACCAGCTGTAGCCAGCTAAAGAACCTAAGGCCATGGCGCCGGCAATATAGTGGCCGTATTCATTGACGATCGGAAGGACGGCATTACCAATTTTGGACATCGTAAAGGCTTCTTGACTTTCTAGACAAGCCTTACCAGCTTCCCATGCGACACTCGCGCGATTACCGATCTCAGCAACGAAATCTCTCTGCCCTGATACCACACGCACCAAAGGATTAATGTAATTTCTTACAAAATTATCCACATTATTGCCAATTTCTCCACAGACTTGAACTCGTTCCCCCCAAATTCCTAGGTAGTCTGAGAGATGCACACGATTAGCACGAGAATAAAAAGACGAAGCGATACCTCCAATTGTAGCAGCAACCCCTCCCATAATTGTTCCAGCCGGCATACCAAAAGTGACAGCGCAAACCCTATTACTGATTGGATGATGCTGACTTTTTGAGGCAAGTCTGCCCACTCGAGCATTTACAGGGGAAATCCCTCCGTCGTCTCCGCTAAAATATAGGAGATTGCCTTTTACATAATCCACAGACTGAAAAGCTAAGAATGACATGGCACAGAACTCCTATATTAAATAAACGAAAAACAATTGTATCTCACTATTTCATTTTCGCAAATAAATAAAACAAACAAAAATAATAATAAATCCACAAGAAGTTAAAGCAAGAGGCTCTCAAGATTTTTTTAAGGCTTGTACCAACCTGGATCAGTATAGGTTGTTATGCCTTCACGCACTTTAAGCACCGTAAACATGCCACCCATGCCGATGGGTCCATAGGGACCCGGCGAGCTGAGAGGAAGCATATTTTTAGGTCTTGGCATATCCATTTCCATCATCTCACCCATGCCGTTTTGCCCCATTGCCATGTAGTCAGGAAGGAGCTTTTGCATCTTGGCAGTGATATCACTTAAGTCTACGCCGATAAGGTTGGGAATATCATGCTCCATGCCGTTCATCACATGGTGTGACTTATGGCAATGAAAGGCCCAATCCCCTGGAGTATCTGCAACAAATTCGATATCGCGAGTATCGCCCACAGGCACATTCACTGTTACCGCTTCAAACTGTGCCGACGGCTTCATCCGCTTGGCACCTTGTGCTGTAACAGTAAATTCATATCCATGTAGGTGTATGGGATGGCTATCCATGCTGAGGTTACCAAGACGTATGCGCACCTTTTCGCCCTTTTTCACCACAAGAGCATCAGTTGCAGGCCATACAGTGCTGTTAAAGGTAAAATAGTTAAAATCGAGCATTACAAGAGGATCAGGGGTGCGCGCCCCAAGTGGGATAAACCATTCGTGGAGCATAATACAAAAATCGCGATCTACCTTTTCTTCTTCTGTAGGGTCTTTGGGATGCACAATAAAAAAGCCCATCATTCCAAGTGCGATCTGAGTCATCTCATCGTAGTGTGAGTGATACATATGTGTGCCGCTATTTTTGAGCGTAAACTCATAAATAAACTGCTCACCTGGCTGTATCGGCTTTTGACTTAAGCCACTTACACCGTCCATATTGCTTGGAAGCAAGATACCATGCCAATGTACTGATGTTGGCTCAGGTAGCTTGTTAGTTACCACTATGCGCACTCTATCGCCCTCATATGCTTCTATGGTTGGCCCTGGAGTTTGGCCATTATATCCCCAGCACTTTACAATAAGACCTGGAGCAAACTGCCTTTCAACGGGCTCTGCAACAAGCTGAAACACTTTTACGCCTTTATCCATTGTCCAACCGAGTGTTGAACCATTTGGTGTGATTACCGCTGCAGAAAGCCCTATATGTAAAAAGAGCATCAACAACCACTTCATGGAATATATCCCCCTACAGCACGTTCAAGAGCTACCTTTTGCTGAATATACTCTTGAATAAGATCAGATTGAGCAATACGTATTTCAAGCTCTTTTTCTTTTGTTTGCAAAAACGAATAAATGCTTAACCCCATAACGTTATAATACTTTTGTGATAGAGCTAAAAGCGTCTCTTCGAGCGGCAGAAGTTTCTTTTGTATAATCGTCATGCGGTCGTGGCTGTTTTTAACAAGCTCATAGGCCTTTTTTACTTCATTTATCGTCTCAAGCTCTTTTGCCTTTAAAGCATACTGGCTGTGCCTTATTGCTGCCCATACACGAGCTCGATCGGCCTGGCCATGATCAAAAAGAGGCAGCGCCAAGTTGTAGCTAGGCCCCAGCACCTTTATGCCGTCGGCATCTTTTTCGTACGACACACCAACAGCAGGCTCACTATAGGCCCACCACTTCTTTGTGGCGTACATGTTGACAATGCGTTCTATGTCAAAGCGCGCCTCTTGCAGATCTAACCGCTGCCTCTCGGCAGTATCTTCAAGGGTGTGTAAATCGGGCAAATCACTGAGCCTATAGTCCCCTCGCTTTATCGTATGGGCAGTAAATCCTAAGAGGGTGTTGAGCTTAAGACGCAGCCGGATGATTTTTTCTTTTGATTCATATAGGGCAAGCTGTGCGAGAAGTGCTGGTTCGATTTTTTGCTGCAGCATAAGCTCGTTGATATTGGCAGCTTTGTACTGTCTCATAGCTATCGTTTGGCTTAAAAGCTTAGCCTCAGCCAGTTTTTCTAAGAGTTCGAGCTTTACATACTCTTGCTGCACAAGAGAAAAGACCTCTTTTATATCAAACGCAAGCTCTACCACCATCTGAGCGATTTTATACTCTACTTTCTTAAGTTCGGTTGAAGCGATTTTTTTTCGTAGAGGTATTAAAAAAAGCTCCATAAAGTTCTGAGAGAGGGAAAACTCGCGGTTAACTACCGATGTTTCATTGAGAGGAAAGCGGAAGTAGCCTGAAAATATAGGATTTTGAAAGAGCCCGGCCTGCACAAGGTCAGCCTGAGCTATGCCAAGCTCTTCAAAGCGCATCTGCACAGTTGGATTATAGAGAAGCGCAAGCTGTATAGCCCGCTCACAGTCGAGCTCCTCATCCACAAAGGATGTAGGGGCCTCTTTTTGCCAAGAGACCTGCTTTGCAATGCGTTCATGCACAAGGGCAGCCACCTGCTGGTCATTTGCCTCCGGCACCCTACTACATCCTGCCACAAAAATTAAAATAATAAATATAACCCACATAGAATCAGCACCTTCTGCAGTGTTATATATTTAAATTTTATCTTTTTAGACAAGTTTTAATTTTTTTGTTATATTAAGGATAAAGAACCTTAGAGGCTCCAAGGAGTAATACTATGTCTATAATGCCCGTAAGCCCAGATACACCAAAGCATATACCAGAACTTGGTAAAGAGAGCAGGTTAAATAAGCTTATTTCTGTTGAGCATGTGATAGAACACATCATGGCAAAATCTCCAGGTAGCAACCTCTCCGAAAAAGATATTAAAGACCTTACTGCTGCCCTTCAGACGCTTAAATCTCTTGAACAGCCAAGTGAAGAGGACACAGAATCAAGCGATGAATTCACAGCTACTTCCGAAGAGGCTCCCCCATCACCACCTCCACCGCCAGCACCTCCTCCACCTGCACCCCCACCACCTGCAGGAGGCCCACCGCCACCACCACCAGGTCCTCCACCACCTCCAGGATTCAAGCCAAAAGCTACTGGCCCAAAGGAGATGACACTCCCAGAGGCAAAAGCAAAACTCCAACCACTGGTCATAGACGCCTTAAAAGGCCACGCTCAAGGCTTTATAAAGGGCACTGATCTCGGTGAAAAAAAACGTACGGCGCAATTTTTGTTAACTGCTGTATTCCCAGAACATGTGAAAGATGCCTTTAGTGAGAAGCCTACAACGAAGAATGAAGTCAAAGCGCTACGTATCATTATTGGTGACATATTAAAAAATCCCTCAGTGCTACTTCCTCCTAAAACCAAAGAGCAGAAGCCTGCGCCTAAAAAGTCTGCCGTTGATCAAATGGTAGATGGCATGATTGGGCCTACCGAAACTCTAAGAAAGAAAAAAGCTCAAGCTGAGATTAAAATTAGTGACATAACACCTGTTGTACGGCTTTTTCTTGAAGCTCGAGGCGATAGCAAAGCAAGCATCGATAAGCTCTTTGAAAAAGAGCAAAACGTGCTTATCACCTATAAGTCGGTGGTCGGCCAGGTAAAATCTGTAGCTACTAAGCAAGATGACCTCTCAGACCCTAAGCGAGTAACGGAACTTTATAGAGCTCTCCGTGAAAATGAGGCGCAAAATGCAGTCGATGCACTTCCGTTAACTGCTGCCGAAAAAACAATTGCAGGCACTGCGGTAGACACCCTCGCACGCTATCAAGAGCTTGCCCTAGCTAAGTTGTGGAAATTTGACACAGGTCAAGAAGCGTCTACGGACGAGATCCAAAAGCAAATA
>JAFEGT010000098.1:0-2032 GCA_018239765.1 Verrucomicrobiota bacterium | reverse complement strand
TTTTTAGAGGCTTATCAACAGCTACGACATGATGTAAGCGGCATACCTGGCTCTGGAGAACGCGCCAAAAAAGGGCTAGAAAAGCCGATGCTCGAAATGAATGCTAAAGAGTTTGTAAAAGAGCTCAAAGCTGGTTCAGTTCCTGATGTTCTATCACTATTTCTTGGTGATGACTTTGCCTCAAACGGCAAGTTTTTGGAACAGTTTGCCAAAGAAATTGGCACAGATGAAAAGGCACTTGCCCTCTTGAGCCCATTTCAACAGCTTTGGCTGCTTGAAGCCTCTTCAGATAAACCAGCCGTTGCCAAGATTATGGCAAAGCTGCTTCTTGAGAAGCTCACGGGCACAAATAAAGCCGACGCACTCAAACTTCTGGCATACATCGATGCAAACCAAGAGAAGGCTAAAAAGGAGTGGCAAGATGGCTATAAAGCCCTTCTTGAGGCACTCAATAGCGACGGGCGATTCACAAAGATCCGCCAACTTCTCTAGAACATTAATTTCAACTTTATTCTAATATTCTAATGCCAAATGAGGGCCAGGCCCTCATTTGGTATTAGAATATTATTTTCAATTTTATTTTAATTGACCAATGCCGAGTATTTAAAGCGGCTTTTGTGGATCTAACGTAAGCAGAAACTGGCTGCAAGGCACACACAAGATACCATTAACTAATAACTGCTGTTCACCTCCATAAAGCAGGCACACATTAGCTTCCGGATAATCTTCCTTAAAGGCTTTTAGTGCCCGTACATCTTCTGGGAAGACACGAGTTGCACTTTTGACCTCGAAAGCTGTAAATGTATCTTCGCCATAGACAATAAAATCAACTTCCACGCCATGTCTTGTTCTCCAAAAATAGAGCTTGCAGTCTTTGCCAGAGTAGGCAATCCAGGCTCTAAGATGCTGGCCAATTAAGCCTTCAAGGGCGTGTCCATCTATAAGGCCCTGCTGATCCATAGGACCTTTCGGGCGAAGTGACTGGTAGACGCCAGAATCAAAAATATAGAGTTTTTCATGAGCCACGAGTTCTCGTTTTGCTCTTTTTGTAAAAACTGGAAGTGTAAAAGAGAGAAGTAAATCCTCTAAGATAGAAAGATAGCTGATCACAAGTTTCCTATCTACACCACTATCTCGAGAAATATTGCTGATGTTAATGAGCTCTCCGTGCGAAAAACTAATGATCTCAAGAAAGCGAGCGAAATGGCCAACATTTCTCACAAGCCCTTCAGCCTGCACCTCTTGCTGCAAATAGGTGGCGACATAGGCCTTGAGAACCTCTTTCGCTTCACTAGATGCGATAACAAGAGGGAGCATGCCATATAAAAGCGCCTTTTCAAGGTTGAACTGCTCTTTTATTTCGATAGCCATGAAGGGATGAAAAGTACGCATGAGTGCTCGGCCAGCAAGAAGGTCAGCCCCACTCTGCTTCAATTTCCTAGCAGATGATCCCGTTAGGATAAAGTGTATCCCCAATTTTTTTTCAATTAAGCTGTGTACTACAGGTAAGAGATCGGGTACTTTTTGGATTTCGTCAATCACTACGCACTTTTTATCCCTATTTGCTTCTACAAGCTCTATAAGGAGTTCGGGCCTTGCTACATAGCTTCTAAACGTTGGGGCATCTAATAAGTCTATCCAGAGAGATTGTTGATGCCATTTTTTTAGCCAGGTTGATTTTCCTGTTCCTCTAGGCCCAAAAAGAAAATAGCTGCTGTTGGGTTCTTTAAATAGTCGTTCGTGAAAACCTGTCATTTTGTCCCTCATAAGGATAAATTGCGCCGCAATTTAGCCATTTAAATACCATATTTCCTTAAATTTACCATTTTTTGGCATTTTTGGGAAGAAACCTTCCAAATTGCGCCACAATTTAGCATATTATATCCCAAAATGAGCGGCAAAAAGGGCTGAGTTAATAGGTTGATATTTTCAATTTTATTTTGATTGGCTAATACCTAATGAGGTCATGCCTAGGATGTTGATTTAACCATATTTTCACGAGATGTACTTTATGCAAAAATTGTCCTTGAGG
>JAFEGT010000097.1 GCA_018239765.1 Verrucomicrobiota bacterium | reverse complement strand
AGGGCATTTGAGGTGTCTTGAAACATCCCTTCCTTACCCGCTTTATACTTTTCTAGTGCTGCATCGTAGGCAAGGCGCGCATTCTGCAGACTCTCATTTGCGATTTTGAGCATTGTTTCAGCAGCTTCATGCTCTTTAAATGCCTTTAAAACCTCATTTGCAATATCAATCTCAAGTTTTGCAAGCTGCTGAAGCGATGTTTCTCTGTCGGCAAAAGCCATGCGATTTTTGTAGATTGAATCAAATCCAGAAAAAAGAGGAATTTTAAGGTTGAGCCCTATTGAATAGGTGCCCGTTTTTGTATTGTCATGATGAAAATGATTTAACCCACCAGAGCCATCAAGAGAAAGCTTTGGCATATATGAGGAATAGCCCTTTTGAAGCTCAGCTTCTGCCTCTTGCAGCCTTGCGGCTTGAGCTAAAAGATCTTTTCTATGCGCTTTAGCTTTGTTAAGTAGGGTTTTAATATCTGACTTTTTTGGAGGAGCAATAGCTTTAAGAGCGGCAAGTTCAAAAGGTGTATCAACCGTATAGCCTATTTGCTGAGCAAGTTTTGCTTTTCTGATATCAAGTTCTGCTTGCCATTCAGCCAGGTTCATCTGCATATCAGCAAGTGTTACTTTTGCTGTGTATACATCGGTAATAGGGGTAAAACCTGCTTTCTGAAGCGATTCAGAAGCTTTAAGCATTCTTTGAGCATCATCTTGCGTGATTCGGGCTGCGTGAGCCGTCTCCTGAGCATGAAGTACGTTGTAGGCAAGCTCGATTGTATCTATCATCACCTTCTGGACTGCAAAATCAGCATCCCACTTTGCCGCCTGGAGCGCCTTGCGGCGGGCTGTAAGCTCATGCGAGCGTTCACCAAAATCCAAAAGCATCATCGAGAGCACAAGTTCTGCTGTGGTTTGGGTAAATTTTTTGTTAGGACCGTTAGTAAATTCATACTCTTTACCATGTGTCGCCGCCATATTCAGATCTATCGTAGGAAAAAAGCTACTTTTTGCAACCTTTACAGCCTCTGTAGCCTTTTGGGCTTGCCACCAGCTGATTTTTGATTCGTGATTATGGGCTAGCGCCATCTCCACAAGCTGAGAAATGGTTAATGGCTCTTGAGTGGGCTCAGTTAGTAAAAATGGTGCGGATAATAACAATGCGGTAAACATGCATCAAAGTATAATCTATAGTTGCATTTTAATGCGAGGTTATATATTATTAGTGTTTATTTGAAGGAGGATTTATGATCGTAACAAGCGTTAGCCCTACCTCTATTGCCAGCTGCATCCGATTTGACTGCGAAGATGGCTCACAGCAGCTTATGTGCATGCTCCAGGGTAAAACCTCCTCATTTAAGATCTCAACAGCTACGGAATTTACCCCAAGAATCCGCTTTATCGATAGCGCCTTTAAGTCACATGTCAGCCTGATATGCGTCCAAGAGCAAGAAAAGCGCATGCCACTACTCTGTCAGTTACTTGTAGACGAAGTAACATCTGGCCGCGTTATCGTTGAAACAAAGCGACGCGACGGTAAAGTAGTTGCGATTATCAGCCCACAGCTAATTGACCACGCCAAAACCAAGAAATATGGCGATAATGTTGAAGTTGCTGGCAATAAGTTCTTTAAAGAAATCGCCGATGCATTTGATACTAACCTACAGACAATCCTCAGCCAGATTATTGCCTTTAATAAAGAGCAAAACAAGCCAGAGACTCAACTAGAAGCCGCTAAAAAGCAGCTGGACCGCCAAATTATTGTCCAGAAGCTGCCAAAAGCCACCCTTTCTGGCTTTATTGCTGCTGTTGTTAAGTCACTATCAGACCTTTTTAAGTCTACAACCTCAAAAGCGCAGGCTAAATTCATAGAAGAAGCCCGCGAGCAAGCACGCCTTTCATGCCAAAAGCAGCGCCAAGACCGCCGTAAAGAGCGCCGAAAGCGCACCGAAGAGAGAAAGAACGAAGACAAAAAGCTTGAAATCATCAAGTCCGAAATCCGCGCCGATGCTATCAGACAGGAAATCACTGTTTAAAAAATATAATATTTATGATAGTAATGGGTTAAATGAGGATTTAGCCTATGACCGTCCCTGGCGATTTTTTACGAAGTAGCAGAGAAGATGTTGCCGGCTTCCAAGAGTTTTTCTCTACCCTTGGCACCCAACAGCTAAATGCTGGCCTTGAACTCATGATCAAGAATGGCGAAAGCAAAGTCAAATTTTCTCGCGATAAACAGGCACTTACCATTCGTTTTACCCCCGAAATGCAGGCAAAGTGGAAGGCCGCCATGGAAGAAGTTCCTTCAGATGGGGCTCCCCTCACCGCAGAAGTATCTCGCCGGGCAAGTGGCGAATTTGCCGCCGCCTTTAAAGACGGACAAATCCTTATCGAAGTTAAAGAAGGTGGCAAGCGCTTTGCCTATGCTTCTGAAAAGACTGCAGAAAACATCCGTAACGGTACCTTCCAGCTACGTAAAAATGGCAAAGAGCAGCATTATGATGGCATTAGAATTATGGACCACAGCGACTTTGAGGCCATCGCAAACAGCTTTATACTTCATGTGCAAGCTGAAAACACACCCTCAGCATCGTTATCAAGCGAACATATTGTCGCCACAAAAGATACGGCAGTTCATAATGTAGCCCAGCAGCCCCCTACTGCTACGGCTATACAAGCAGCAAAGAAAACAGCGCAGGCCCCTTTAAAAAAGCCTAAAAAGCCCGAAGACGTTGAAGAAGAGGCGCTCCTTCGCAAAGAAGAGCGTGATCTTGAGAATGAGCGCGATCGTCTACACGAAAAGCTCAACGAAGAGAAAAAAATTCTCCGTGAAAAAGAGAAGGTTGAAGATTCAGAGATCAAGCACGAAGAAATTGCTCACGAAGAACTTAAAAAGGAAGACGTCGCTGAAGACCCAATTTATGGCGATCCAGTTGGCGATCAAGGTTCTTCGGTTCCTTCCTAAACAACAACACTTTTACTGTAGCTGATAGCACTCTATAGATCACAACGCCCACGACAAGACCTATTAAGGCATAGGCAAGAGATTCTAAAGTAAGCGACAATCCTGGTGCAAACCCCTCTAAAGAGTCCCAAAAGACTGCAGAATCAATATGTTTGATGAAGATAAATGGCTTCGTCCAAACTGTAGAATGCTGCAATGCCGTGTAGGATTCATTGAGCTCAACATAACGTGTCTGCATCGACTGCATGATTTCGCCTTGGTGAACAAAGTCTAGGTCCTGCTGACCTAAAAACTTGGCGATATATTCCTGGAGGGTTTTATTAGTAAGAGAGGCAGCATGCTGCAGCATGTTAATTTGTCTTCGCGATTCAGCTAAATGACCTGACAGCATAACAGTGTACTGATGCATCAGCAATGGTATTTGGCAAAATAAAAATGCCCCACCCACCGCAAAGACTCTATCAAATGTTTTCGCTACAAGTTTCCACATGGTCACCTCTCGTAATAATCTCTGCATTAGTATATATTTAGGGAAATTAGTCAAGAGTCATTATGAAATACATTCTTCTTTTTCTTTTTGCAACGCACCTCTTTGCAGATCAGGTGCCCCCACAATCATTCTACGATATTACTGCAAAGACTTTAGAAGGTCAAACAGTTCCCATGACTGCCTTTCGTGGCCGCGCGGTTTTGATTGTAAACAGCTCTGCGTCAGACAAAAACGCCGTGCAGATGAATATGCTTGAAGAGCTCTACCAGAAATACTCTGAGAAGGGCCTTGTGATCCTTGCTTTTCCCTGCAATGACTTCTCACACGATGATCTCGGCACGAACAAAGATGTACGAGCACTCTATCAGGAGCAGTTTCATGTGACCTTTCCGGTTCTTGAGCCTGTGCATGTCACTGGAGCGAACAAGTCTCCCCTGTACCGGTTTTTAACAAGCACAAAAACAGACCCCAACTTTGGCTGGGAAGTGGACTGGAACTTTACCAAGTTTCTCGTGGATAGAAACGGCACAGTCGTCGCCCGCTTTAGCACAGCAACGCTCCCTAACGACCCCAAGGTGACCGAAGCCATCGACAAGGCTCTAAGCAGCCCGTAGATCTTATTTCATAATAGGAGGCGAAAGGCGTAGAGGAGAGGCTGAGCTGCTCTTGGGCTTCAAAATACCCTTTTCTTGCATCAGCAAAAGGAGCTTTTTAAGCGTCTCTTTTTCAGTCGGCACGAGTATGCCGTCACAACGGCTTACTTGCTCATTGAGTACTTTTATAATACGAGCGCCTGAAATCGTTACACTATTTGGAGTATAGTTGAGCTCTTGAAGTTTCAGCGTTTCAAATGCACCCCAGTGAAGGAGATAGCCGCCTTGCAGTCCTGCTACCTGCACCTCTTTACGTTCTACAACCTCACTAAAACCCTTAAAATATTGAAGTAGCTCTTCGCTACCTTCCGGTATAGGTCCCATTATTTTGAAAAAGCGTTTGCTTCAGCAAGTTCTCGGTAGGCAAGCTCATAGATCTTTTTATCAAGCCCTTCCTGCCCACACCTTGCTGTAATTTCTTT
This sequence comes from Verrucomicrobiota bacterium, assembly GCA_018239765.1. Classification (GTDB taxonomy): domain Bacteria; phylum Chlamydiota; class Chlamydiia; order Chlamydiales; family FEN-1388; genus SZAS-7. The sequence goes on along the minus strand of JAFEGT010000097.1, from coordinate 14,176 downwards.
CTTCATTGTTTCGTAGTTGTCGCCAGTAAAATAGGTGCGATAATCCTTCAAGGCCTGGATCGCTGCATCAAAAGTCTTATGATGCTCCGGTTTCTGGGCGAATTTACCTGTAGCCCATGCAACTGTAGGCACATTCAAGAGAAGTACCGTCGGCCAGCGGAATATCCCCAAAATTTCTACAGCAATAAGATCGGCATAGAGCAGCCCTGCGCCAACGAGGCCAGAAATTTTGGCAATACGCATGAGTGAGTTTTCTTCGAGATCTATTTTTACCTTAATTTCGCGTACTGCTGCATTGAGTTTGGTATGTAGCTGTGGAAATGAAAACTGCTGCTTCGATATTTCCTTAAAGATTTCGATGGTAGTTGCCGAAAGCGTAGGCAGCTTGAGCTTTTTTAAACATGCCTGGCTTTGATAGGCCACAGGCAAGAGCTTTTCCTGATTAAGGATATCGAGAACAGACTGCAGATTCATAAAAGTCTCCGAAAAAAAGAGGTATGATACTCCGATTCCCTATTATTTAAAAGCGCATCTGTATAAGGCAAAGCCCTTATCATTACCCACACTCTTCAATTAATTCCTCGCTAATCGCAACCTATAACGCAGGCCTACAGCCTGCAACTCATTATGCATCATATACCTAGGGCGTTGCCCTAGGCTTTTATAACCCAGGCCTTTGGCCTGAAAAAAGGTTAGGAATCCTCCTACTAAACTTCTCTGTTATGCTCTTTTACAACTGTTCTCTGGCCGAAGGCCTGGATTACATTAGTCTAGGGCAACGCCCCATAAGCGCTAACTTACAGTTTATTCAGCCTGAAGGGCTGGTTTATAAAAGCCTAGGGCAATGTCTCCTAAGCGCTAACTTACAGTTTTTTCAGCCTGAAGGGCTGGTTTATAAAAGCCTAGGGCAACGCCCTAGGTATCTTATGGTTAGACGTTTGCAGGCTGAAGGCCTGCGTTATAGCAATAAAAGTCCATATTCACTACGATAAGTACGCACTACCTGAGGCGAAATATGGCACAGTCTCTTTCGAACGTTCTCCTTCACGTAATATTTAGCACCAAAAACAGATCTCCCTTTATACATGAGACAATAGAGCTCGAGCTACATTCATACATCGCGTCAATAGTAGTCTCTCAAGGAAGCTATGTGCACAAAATAGGTGGAACAGAAGATCATTTGCATATCTTTACATCTTTACCAAGAACCATATCGATAAGTGAATTACTTGAAGAGATAAAGAAAAATTCATCGAAGTGGATTAAAACCAAAGGTGAGCGATTTAAGGATTTCGCCTGGCAAAAAGGATTTGGTGTATTTTCTGTTAGCCAATCCCATCAAGAGCTTGTTGCAGCTTACATCGCGAATCAAAAAGAACATCATAAGACACAAACATTCCAGGATGAATTCCGATTGTTTCTTAAACGAAATAACGTGCCATATGATGAACGATATGTTTGGGACTAATCTGCTATAACGCAGGCCTTCAGCCTGCAACTCACTATTCATCTGATACCTAGGGCGTTGCCCTAGGCTTTTATAAACCAGCCCTTCAGGCTGAAAAAACTGTAAGTTATCGCTTATGGGGCGCGGCCTAGGCTGGTATTACCCAGGCCTTTGGTCTGCGTACAAATAACACCCTCAGCATCTCATTCGTTACCCTGTAATACATATAGCTTTTAATTTACTTGTAAAAATTAGGAAATTGCATAGGCTGAGGCTTTGATGAAAAAGTGGGGAATCAATGGCCTACATCAAAGTGCCTTCTTGGCTTGAACTTGTAAAACTTGGCGTCGTCTCAGGAAGCTTTGGATTTTTTCAACCCTTTTCAGAACAGACATTCTGGAAAGAGCAAGCCCTCAGATTTGGGTTTGATATTCGCGAAGCGTTCGATGTGCCCTGGCAGAACTTTTTTTACGAAAAGTTCTTTCAGTTCACACTAAAGCGAGTCGACAATAACCTCCTAAACCTTAAATCGTGGGAACAAAATTTCTGGAAGCGTAATGGTCGCTTTGTGCAAAAGCTCGATCTTACCTCCATCACCCAGCAAGATCTGGAGCTACTGCTTGAATGGTTTCCAAATCTGAAGCACCTTATCCTCAAACGCTGCAATGCAAATCTTAAAGCTAATCTCTCATCACTTCATACACTCGAAATTCACGACGTGCATTTAGTATCGGACAAATCCTTTCAGATTATTCCAGAGAAGCTTCATGCCCTTGTTATCAACGCCGCAAAGAGCATCTCAACAGAGTTTTTTGATCAGCTGCATGAACATAGACACATTAAAAGCCTCGCGCTTCAAAACTGCACAAGCCTAGAGCTTCACCAGCTAACAAAGCTTCCTACAGGCCTTACTGACCTTGACATCAGCGGCTCTGGTAAAAACATCAGACCCGACGACGCTTGCTTCTTTTTACCCAGAACACTTACGCGGCTTTTGATGAACCGCTGGGACCATTTTACCGACGACGAACTCACCTTACTGCCAAAACAGATCAAAACACTTGAAGTAGAGGGATGGCAGATAACAGAAACAGGGCTTAAAACAATTGGCGGACTGCCACTTGAATCGCTCAACATCTCCCGAATTATCTGCGCGGACTTTTATGAGGGCCTCACTCACCTACCAAAATCGCTAAAAAAACTGTCGCTTTCACAAAACTGCCTCACTGCATGCGATCTTGCACCGCTTGCAGTGCTTCCTGAACTTGTCGAGCTCGATATAAGCGCTCTACAGGCCTATGAAGGCACACTTGAAAGCAGCCCCCTCATACTTGCTAAAATGCTGCAGACACTGAACCTTTCATATTCTGGCCCACTGCATAAAGAAACCCTACAGAACCTTAAGAAGCATAAAAACATCAAAAGGCTAAAAGTAGCAGGCTGCAATCTCGACAACGGCGACCTTGACTGGCTCCCACCGAATATAGAACAGCTCGACCTCTCTCTTTGCACCAAAATTACCGATGTCGGCGTTATACTTTTAGGAAGCCTCTCGCACCTTAAATCACTTATACTTGATGGCTGCGAACAGATTCGCGGTTTTGGCCTCTCGCGCCTCTCCTCTTCTGTAAAAAAACTCTCGCTTGCGGGCTGTCACAGACTTTCAGGAAAATCTCTCGTACAACTTCCGGAGTCACTCGAGGAGCTATCACTGGATTCTTGCGAGCTTGTTATGCTCGAAGACATCTATGCACTCCCTCGTACCTTACAGGTGCTTAGCCTTGCTCGATGCAGCAACATTGGCAATGAAGCGTGTGATTTTTTAAGCAGCCTACCACTTCTTAACACAATATCCCTTCAGGGATGTCCTAAGATCACAGAAGCTGCAATTGCAAAACTTGTGAGGCGAAAATTTGAGGGAACCATTATTATAAAGACTGATTTGCCAAATAGTGGTAATGCGGGAGGCGATATTGAGCTGCATCCTCCCATATCGATGTTACGAAAGCTCACAAATTTTAAAGCAAGACTCATTCATAAACTTAAAAACCAAGCTCTAAGGTGATTTAGATGAAAAAGACATTTTTGTTCACGGCGCTAAGCCTGTTGTCGCTTCTTTCAGCCGATTCAAGCTACGACAGACGTCAAGACGATATACGCCGTCAGCAACGACAGTATGACAACCGACGTTATCAGATCAAGCAGCAGCAGCGCCAGTATGATCAGCGCCAATACGACCAGCGTCAACAAAACATCAAGGAAGACCAAAAGGCCTACGATCAGCGCCAGCAAGATATAAAAGACCAGCAAAAGGCGTATGATCAGCGTCAAGAGGAGATAAAACAAGAAGAGATAAAAAAACAAGAGCAGCAACAACAGCAGCAACAGCAACCACCAGCTGCAGCTCCAACGCCATCAACGCCAAAAACATCGCTTGAAGGCATTCCTCAGACACAACCTTCACAAGTTGGAACTGTTGCTTGAGTACTGTAGGCATATTACTTCTTAATACTGGCACACCGCAGTCCTGTAGACCTGCTGATGTAAAGAGCTACCTCACCCGCTTTTTGATGGATGAGCGCATCATCGACATGCCACTCTGGCGCCGAGAGATACTTGTAAAGTGGCTTATCGTGCCCTTTCGCTATAAAAAGTCTGCCCGCGCCTACGCAAGTATCTGGACCGATAAAGGCTCCCCTCTTTTGGCAAACTCAGAGGAGCTTGTTAAGGCACTCAGCGAAGAGCTCAATATGAAGGTAGCGATTGGGTTAAGCTATGCCCAGCCGTCTATAGAGCAGGCACTTAACCAGCTAAAAGGCTGCATTAACATCATTGTGCTGCCGCTTTTTCCGCAGTATGCCTCTGCAACATCAGGATCATGTATACAAGAAGTAATGCGCTGCATATCAAAATGGCAGGTGATACCCGAAATTACATTCCACGGGCCTTTTGCCAACCATCCCCGCTTTATAGATGCCTGGGTTGAGTCGTGCCAAAACATAGACTTTCACGCATATGATCATATACTCTTTAGCTTTCATGGCCTGCCGCTACGTCAGGTAAAAAAGCAAGACCGCACAGGATGCTGCTTTAAATCTAACTGCTGCCAAACACTCCGCGAAGATAATGCCTACTGCTATCCAGCAGAATGTGTCTACACAGCAAAACAGCTAGCTGAGCGTTTGGGCATTGTCAACTACACCATCTGCTACCAGTCACGCCTTGGCGTTGATAAGTGGCTCGGGCCCTATACGATTGATACAATCAAGGCACGGCGAAAGCTTGGCGACAAAAAGCTCCTGGTGTTTGCCCCATCATTTGTTGCCGACTGTCTTGAGACTATCTATGAAATTGGCCAAGAGTACAAAGAGGATTTTTTACTGATGGGCGGCACAAGCCTCGACCTTGTCCCCAGCCTCAACTCCCACCCCGCGTGGGTCTCAGCCCTGAGGGACATCATACTCAAAGAGCCCTCTTAATACCAATCTTGATCTCGATCTTGATCTTAATCTTGAGAGCCTTTTGCAAAACTCGTGGCGAAGCAATTTGGAGTTCTCTAATTGCGCGTTTTAAGTCAACGTTCATTTTCTTGGCAATGTGCGTAAAGTTACATTTTCGCCCTCTGTAGGATATTGTTTTAGTTCAAAAACTTATTCTTTTTCAGCTTAGCAAATTCCCCCAGGGTTCTCTCCGAGCTTTATTTGAGGACATAATTTATGTCCTCGCTCAACGTGATGTTCGAAGATATCAAGCCAGACTATGTGACTCGCGAACTCTAGGTTCAACTCCAAAACCGTCTTGGCTTGATCTTCGGTTTGCTTTTGCTGTTTCTTTAAGTTTGTGAACCCCGTTAGTTTTATGCTGCTTTTTGTGTATCAACCTGTTTACATTCTTCAGTAGTGGCCCTAAAGGGTTCTCTCGTAATCAACATTCTATGCATTATCACGCTGAGTTTTCTACCTACAGCAACCTCAGCCTTAGCCTTTCCCTTTTTTCTCATAAGTTTTAGGCCCCATGTTTTCAGCTTGCTCCACTTTTTTGACCTCGTTAACAAAATGTTTGCAGCCCCCACTAAAAGAGCCCTAGTAGATTTCGATCCGCATTTTGATATCCTTCCTTGGATTTCTATCTCGCCAGATGAGTATTGCCTAGGAGTCATCCCAAGATATGCACCCACTTTACTAGATTTATCGAATCGAGAGGGGTCTCCTAAAGCGATTTTATAACTAAGTGCGGTAAGCACTCCCACACCAGGTATTGACATCAAGAGCAGAACATCTTCATCAGCTTTTGCTATTCTTATGAGTGATTTTTCTAATGGTATAATTTGGGTTTCTAGCACTTCAAACATTAACAATAATGTCTCAACAGCTTCCTTAACTGATACCCCCAACTCTTTAATAGCAGTCCTAGTTGCTTCTACAAACGACTTGTTTCCTCTAGATTTGATACGAATGCCGAACAACTTTATCATTCCACGTACAGTATTTTTCAGGGCGGTTCGTTGTTGTACCAGTGTGGCACGTGCTGTTAACAATGTGCTGATCTCTACTGCTTGCTGAGATTTAAGTTTTACTTCATGATAATTTGCCGTTCTCATCGCATTGGCAATGACTTTTGCATCATTTTTATCTGTCTTGTTGATCTTGAGCGAAAGGAGAACTCCCATTTGTCTTGAATCTACACATAATACAGGTAATTTAAGCTCTAACAACTCAGTCACAAGCCAGTGGCTGAGAGATCCACTTTCTACACCAATTTTTTCGATTGGTAGTAAGGTCCCTTTTAAGGCCTGATAGATAGCCAAAGGTTGTGTTTCAACACATGTCTCAAAGACAACTTTTCCTTTTTCATCAACGATGCAAATAGAAGTTTCTTTCATGGAAACGTCAAGTCCTGTAAAATGCTGCATGGGTTACCTCCCCTTAGTTTATTTTAATCAACTTGATTGTTGACTTAACATTGGAGAGTTATAACTACTCCGCGGCTTTTAGCCTAGTGGGAGGTAGCCCTCTTTTACGCGCAATTACATCATGTGACTCACTTCAGTGAGTCTTTATTTAAGGTCGATTTATCGGCCTTTTATCCTTTACGAATAAAATTATTTATGGTAACATAGCTCTCTTGTTTTTAATAATATAGATATATAAAGAGGGCGAATTGAATATTAACGATTACATTTTTTATAAAGACACATCGTTCTATAAAACAATCCTCCCGATTAATAAAGATATTGATTTAGAATCACATATCAAATCTTTGAAATATACGTCATTGATAGAGAAAATTGACTTCCATGCTTTGCTCCATAGCAGCTTAGACAAGCTTGAAGATCCCACAAAGCCATCAACAGCCTCTCAAACCGCTGACTCCAGAGCTGCAGATGAAACTGATGTAAAAAATGCAGTTTTAGCACTTGAAAAAGCAGGCTTTTCCCTAGATGAACAAGCTCAACTCTCTGAACTCATATCCAAAAAACCCGCAAACGTTACCAATGAGCTGACACTACAGTTTATACGGTTCAAGGAGGCAGGCTTTGAATATCAAGACCACGCTGCACTCTATGAGGCACTCGCTAACAACCCCTACTCCAGGTTGTTACCAACCTTCAAGGCACTTCGCCAAGCGGGAATTTTATATCAAGACAACCCTTCTATCTATGAAAAGGTCATTATTCACAAATCATCCGCATTTACACTGAGAGACGCGATTGATCAACTTCAAAGAGAGGGAATTTTATATCAAGACAACCCTTTGATCTATGAACTACTAGTTCAAAACATTGACCATTCCAACAGTTTAGCAGACTGTTTTGTAATGCTAAAACAAATGAGTATGTTATATCAAGGCCATGCTCTCTTTGATGTAGTAGTCCAAAACCCTAAACGCTCCATAGAGCTATTTGAGGCTTTTAAAACCTTTAAAGAAGCAGGGCTTTTATATCAACATCACCCTCTACTTTGGGACGCGGTAGTGAAAAACTACTATTATGCTCATACATTGGCAGTAGCCTTTATGAGGCTTCATAAGGCGGGAATTTTATATCAAGACCATTCAATCTCTCTATGTTGTCAAGCTATAATCGAGCAGCCCGATTTAGCTGATAATCTTTCTAAAGCATTTGCATCCCTTGTAAATGTAGGCCTTTTATATCGAGACCATCCAGAGCTCTACCAAGCCATCCGTGATGCTTCAAGTAATTGCTATAATCTAGCAACAGTTTTTATCAACCTTAATGCAGCTGGCTTGACTCACCAAGATCATCCTGAACTCTATCAGGCCTTCATTAAAAAGCACTCTTATACTTCAGATGGAACAGTTGAAGCAGTTATCGTTCTTGAAAAAGCGGGCTTTAGATATCAAAATCATATAGAGCTGTTTGCATGGTTACTCTCTTCTACAAATTATGCTAAAAGCCAAGTGGCAATAGCTTTTATAGCACTATTACAGGCCAAAATATCATTTAGCGCCAATATTGATCTTTATACTAAAGTTGCAGATGAGATAGCTTTTGGTAATAACAAACCATATAATACATTACTTTTTCTTGAAGAAAAAAAGCTAAATTTTCCAGAGTGCTACACCGAAAAAACGCTAATTACGCACGCTGATCTCATGAAGCATGTAATCAATAAGCTCCTTGCTGCTAAATTTAGTCCCACATTGCACCAAAATATTTTTAGAAAAGTAATCAGCCAATTAAATCTTGAAAAGGTTGACCCACTTAACATTCTACACTTGGTTGACAAGCTCTGCCGCTCTGCTGAGGTAAATGCTGCAGATGATCTTGCAATATTTGATACTATTATTGAAACGCACACCACCCTTCATGAAACAATCGAGTTTGGCCCCCTAAACAAAAATGAGTCCACACGTAGAATTGAAAAATTGCTTGAAAAGCTTAGCGATAAAACTGTTTTTGATAAGGCAAAATGGGTCTATGAAAATGAAAGCTATTATGTCACTTTGTCAGATAACAGCAGCTACAATCTTACTCTGCTTATAAAAAACGCCAATTTAAGCCATTTAACCCTAAGCGATTCAGTAATTACCTCGATAGCAGCACTGTTAAAAGGGTGCGTGGTGGATTCTGCGTGGAATGAAACAAGTGAAAACCCCATAGTCAAGCTCCTTCCGCCAGCAGAACAGGCGGCCGTTAATATTTATATTATGAACTACTACAAGAATATTAACTTGCTATTCCGGGGAGAAGCTCTTGATACTAAGGCCGAAGCAATCACAAATACGCCTAGCCAGCTCATTTCCGCCAACTTTTTACTCGGCTGTCTATTAAATAACGCAGTGAACAAGTTACCTCATTTAGTGGATGAACTAAAGCCATTTACATATGCCCAGGAAGAATGGACAGAACTCTATGCATCTAAACTAAATGATGCCACTCTAAGTCCCCTAGAGAGAAAAATGGTTGCCCAAGAAGAGTGGTTAAAATTATATGCAGCTACTTTACAGGATAGTCCTCTCGTGAAAAAAACGGTTAGCCAAGAGGAGTGGGTAAGAGTATACGCCCCTACGTTACATCATGGAACCCTCGTAAGAAAAGAAGCGCTCACCAAAGAAGATATGACAAGGCGACAAGCCAACCCTTGGACTTTTCCTGCGCTTACGAGTACCAGTCATTTAGAAGATGGTACAGGATGGATTAGTCGTAGTAAAACCACTTTTACTAGAATTGAAGGAAGAGGATACTGCATTAACCCATCAGAGGGTGAGATCCTCTTTTCTCACGGCACTCAAGTTGTTACTAAAGAATTGCAAGCAAATGAATTTGTTTCCAAAATCGTTTGCAGCCCCACGCTTGAACCTTCTGACAGCTATTGGTCGGATCTGGCGCTTGAGTATGCCTGGAAAAATCATTTGAAGCATCCATATAAAGAAGGAAATAATATTTATCAAGAAGGTGGTATAGCTATTCATAGGCCAAATCATGGTTTAGCCCATACCTATAGGATGAAGCTCAATATCGATCTTGTGGTAACCTATTTTGCCAATCATGCCAAAGAGAAAAATTTTAGAGAATTTTGCCAACAGCTAGACAATAAGAAATTAGAATGGCTGCGTATTTCTGCAGCATTTTGTGTAAGTGGTAGAGAAAATGAAACCAGCGCATTAGAAGATCCTGAACGATATAAGCGTTATCGCCAAGCTTCGACGGATAACTTTAATGAATTTGCGCGCACACAGAAACCCATTGACAATGATAAAGAAATGATAGAACGCATCAGCGATGTTGTTTTATACATGGGCCATCCAGATTACGAGAGTAAAATCAACGCGGCTGCGGATCAAACAGAACGCGAATTGCGCAATTTTTACTTTAGAATCCTGTCGATGGCACATAAATTAGATCTTGCACGCTGCTATACGCCTTCAGAATATAATGACCGAATGCAATATTTTAAAAATCACTCACTTGAGTCTAGTGAGCAAACTAGAGATATGACTGAAATTGTTCACTATAATTGTGCACTTCTAAAAGCACATGGTAACGCTCAATCCAGCGATATCACTTTTGATGGAACGATTATTGCCTGCGATGAGCACTATCGAACACCGTTTACAGAAGTAAGCCGCTCGATCAAACGTTTACGAGAAGTGACTGATACGGTTCCTCGCCCACAGATAATGCAGCCAAAAGAGGCTATTTAAACACGGGTTGCTAAAAAGCCCATATTTTCATTTATGTTGCTTTCTGCTACTCTTTTTGCTTTTTGCTAGAGGTACTATGATTACGTTTATTAGTTCTCCTATTATTACATGCATTCAAGATGATGCACCCGTTGCCAAAGTAATTTCTGATCAACTGGATCTTCGAAAGCGCAGCTCCCATGCGGCACTACCTCTTCTTGTCGGCATCATTCGCACCCCAAATGGGCCTGAATTTGCCTTTTCTAGCGCAAAAATTCCTGAATATGCAAACTGCGTGGAATATTACGTACATGATAAAGAGCGCACCTTCCGTCACCTCGCAACCTGTGATAAAAACAAGCCCGACGCCAAAAAAAAAGCACTTATTGCCTGCTATGAACAAGAAAATAGCGCTGCGCGAGTAAGCTACCTTACTGAATGCATCAAAAAAGGTGATATGGACACTGCTGATTTTTGGTTTACGGTACGCAGTCAACATCCTATCGAAGGCCCAAATCAAGCAGCCTTTATAGAGCTTGCCAACTCTATTGCCGCCACCGACAGCGATAGAGCAATAAAAATACTGCTCAAGATACGATCTGCTTATAGCAATAATGTAGATGTCGACTGCTCAATAGCGGACATATTCTATAAACAAAAAAAAGACCCCATACGTGCAGAATGGTCGTACAGAAGAGCACTTTGTGCCGATACAACGAATCAACGCGCCCACTTTAGCCTAGGATCACTGCTGTATGCCTCTGCAACAGAAAATGACAAGCTTCTTCAAATTGGCATTGAACACATAAAGCGTGCAGGTGAGCTCAAAGAAGCAAAAGAAATACCTGGTAAAATCACCCCAGAAAAAAAGCCAGAAGCAACCTCCACCACTGCATTACCACGCCAAAAACGAAGCACTGTCATACAAAAACAGCCCCCAAGACTCGTGCGTACAACCGTAAGTGTTCTTCCAGAGGATGTGCTTGTAAGCCTTACAAAAGCTCCGGTGACTCCACCAAGCTTGCAAGAGCTTGCCTCTTTAGTCTAAAACTACCTCATGACTTTATGATAGGTAGCTAAGAGAAGCTCGTGCGCATGATCGTTTTGCCCATCGGGTGAGCTGTTGAACGCACAGGCAATAATGATGCCATTTGACGGGACATACATATAGAGAGCTCGAAAGCCCATGGTCTTACCCTCATAAAACCAGAAACTATCAGCGCCGTTATATTTGACAACAACACCTAAGCCAAAAGCTTCAGGATCTTCTTGGCTCACCTGAGTAATGGCAGATCCTGTTTTTGTGGAATGGAGCTGAAGAAGCTTCTCTTTTTGCGCTTCATCTAACACGCTACCTGTAAAAAGCGCGCGAACCCATTTAATTACATCTTCCGTGGTAGAAACAAGCGCTCCAGCAGCCCCAGCCCATGTAAGATTCATTGCTGTAACATCTTTACCCACAAGTTCGGGATTGTCATAGCTGTTGTACTGATAGCCGTGAGCCATTTGGTTTGAAGGTTCAAGATAGAGTGTGTTTGTAAGACCGCATGGTTTTATCAGACGTTCCTCAAGCTCTTGCTTAAACTTTCGCCCTGTCGTTTTGGCAACAATCATATCTGCCAACATATACCCTGTGTTTGAGTAGAAGTAGCCTGTACGCAGTGGAGGCGAAAAGCCATTTTTTGGATAGACATACGCTACGAGCGATTCCGGAGTGAAGGCTCTTTCAAAATCCTTGGCAATATCTACATTAAAGAGCGGCGTGTCAGAATAGTTTGGCAAGCAGCTTGTCATATTAAGAAGTGTATCGATGCGCACATCTGCCCATTTGGTATACTGAGGCAGGTAACTTGCAACTCTGTTTTGTAGCTGAAGCTTACCCTCCTTTTCTAGCTGCAGCATGAGTGCTGCAGTAAAGGATTTGGTAATACTGCCAATCTGAAAAAGTGTCTTTGCCGTCACAGCTTCGCTTGATGGCTCATGCGAGACCCTACCCGCGTAGTAGTTTGCTATTTCTTTACCAGGCACATAGATAGAGAGTGACGCTGCAGAAAAATATTCTGCCTGGCTATATTTTTTTACATGCGCATCTAAAGCTTGCTGATTCTCATCAGAGTAGAGCGCCGTACAGAGTAGAGTTGTAAGCAGTAAAAGTTTCATATTTTCACCTATATCAAATAGCAAAATTTGTTGCATTTTAATTTTTAATTTGATATACTATATCTTCACTTTTTAACGTGAGGTATTAATGGGAAACATATCTTTAGTCGGCTTAGTAGAAAATCTCACCTTACTCGCCCCTCTTTTATTAGCTATTTTGCTCCCTGCTGGCTTTGTGGCATCTGCATGGGTCACCAATACTGTATTTGACTATCTCGGTCGCGACCCTGACGAACCACGCGGCATTGATAGACTCGGCACACTATTACTCTTAAGCAGCCTCTTTATGGCCTACACCTACGCCATTTGTGGGCTATTGCTTGAATAAAAAGCGCGCCTCACACAAGATAGAGGTATGAACTTCACAAAGCATTTAGGCAAAAATTTAGAACGTATTGTTCGCACCATCTGGTTTCGTATGTCATACGACCAGAGTTTTCTACGAGCTTCATCCCTCTCCTTTCAGACAGTATTATCAATCGTGCCGCTTCTGGCGGTTATGTTTGGCGTAGCTAAAGGCTTTGGCCTTGAAGCGTTGCTCGAAAATGTACTACAAGATGAATTTCGCGACCAAAAAGAGGTCATCGACTACTTCATTCAGTTTGGCTACAGGCTCTTAGAAGAGACTAGAGGCGGCCTTGTCGCCGGTATCGGTACCATAGTGCTCTTTTTTACCATCATGCGCCTCTTTGCCAACATCGAAAATTCGCTTAACTTTATGTGGGGTGTAAAAGAAGGCCGGCCGCTTTCTCGCAAGCTTTCAGACTACTTAGCGCTTATCCTCACCTGCCCTATTTTGATTGTAGCATCAAGTAGCCTTACTGTTTTTGTGACAGCAAAACTCAATCAGATCACCTCCTCAGGACAGCTCCCAGAACAGATTGGGCCGCTTCTGCTCTATGCAATACCGCTTATACCCTATATCATGACCATTATTCTCTTTACGCTCGTCTATATTATAGTACCCTATACTCACGTAAAGTTTACCTCCAGCCTCTTTGCAAGCATTTTTGCAGGCTGTGCCTACCAAATTATGCAGTCCACATACATCAGCATCCAGATTCAGATAAGTAATGCAGGTGCTATCTACGGAAGCTTTGCAGCACTGCCGCTCTTTTTAACATGGCTCTATTTAAGCTGGGTGATCTTTTTAATTGGAGCCCAGATAGTGGTTATTCACCAAGAAAGACTTTGGGATCCGCACTACATGGCACCCTATAGAACGATTACGCCATTTGAGAGGCGACTGGCCTACCTATCTTGCGTGAAAGCTGCAGTTGATGCCTACATCGCAAAGAGCCCAGTTAGCATAAATCGCCTTGCCTATCTCGTGCGACTACCCGAAAGACTGGTAAATGAACTTATAGAAGAACTTGTAGAAGCCAAAATTGTCATTAAAACAGCAACAAACAATAGTGACATTGTGTCGATTGTTCCTGCTCAAAACCCGGAAACCATAAAAATTTTTGATGTGCTACATGGCGTAGAAGGCGTAAATAATCTTCCCGCAACAATCATTGAAACTTTTGCAAAATGTCTTGAGGATGTGGCACGTGAAGAGGATCACTCCAAGACAAATAAGCTGTTAAAAGACATTCAGCTTCCACAATAAAGAGCGATATTGTACAAGATGGTTCGTGCCCGCGCCCGTGCCCTTGCCCGTGCCCGCTTAATTTAATTATTCCGCCAGAGCCCTCTTGAGGGCGCGAATAGGAACTTTTGGTTATGTACTACATCGCCCTACGAATGCTCTTCGGAGATAGAGCAAAATATCTACTTCTTGTCTGTTCGCTAAGCTTTGCCTGCCTGCTTATCACACAGCAAGCATCGGTCTTTTGTGGCCTTATGCGCTGGTCTACGGCCATTTTGCGCAATACCAAAGCAAAAATTTGGGTGGTAGATAGCCGTGTAGAACAGGCAAAT
>JAFEGT010000096.1:5682-6418 GCA_018239765.1 Verrucomicrobiota bacterium | reverse complement strand
AATGAATGGGTTTCAACAACGGAAATAGTGGCATCGAACAGGATCTAGAAGAAGCTATCCTTCAAACACTTGCAACATCAGAACCGCAAAGCAAAAAAAGTGGCGCACCACCTGATACTCTATACCTCTTCCCCATAGTCAGAAGGCCTTTTTTCCCCGGAATGGCTGCTCCCCTTATGGTTGAGCAAGGTCCATTTTACGAGGTGCTAAAAGCTTCTGCTAAGAGCGAAAATAAGTTTATCGGCCTCGTCATGACAAAAGATGAGATGGCAGACATTAACAATGTCGGCTTTAATGACCTGCATCATACCGGTGTTCTTGCCCGCATCTTGCGCATTATCCCAATGGAGCAGGGCGGTGCCCAGGTTATCCTCAACATGGAAAAGCGCATATCACTCATAAAACCTGTGAAGGGCGATAAGCACCTCCTTGCAAAAGTTGCCTATCACTCTGACGAAGTGCTTTTGAATAGAGAGCTCAAAGCCTATGCGATTAGCATCATCTCTACCATCAAAGAGCTGTTAAAGCTCAACCCCCTCTTTAAAGAAGAGCTGCAGATCTTTCTTAGCCACTCAGACTTTACAGAGCCGGGTAAACTTGCTGACTTTGCAGTTGCTCTCACTACTGCCACTCGCGACGAGCTGCAGGAGGTTCTTGACACCTACGATATTCCTAACAGAATTGATAAAGCTCTCGTGCTTTTGAAAAAAGAGCTCGACCTAAGCCGCCTGCAAAA
>JAFEGT010000096.1:0-5613 GCA_018239765.1 Verrucomicrobiota bacterium | reverse complement strand
AAAACCATTAAGCGCGAGCTTGGCATAGAAAAAGATGACAAAACCTCCGATCGCGAAAAATTTGAAGGGCGCCTCAAGAAAAAAGAGGTTCCTGATGATGTAAAGGCCGTTATTGCTGAAGAGCTTGAAAAAATCGGCACACTCGAGCCCCAATCTGCGGAATATGCCCTCTCTCGCAACTACCTCGACTGGCTTACAAATGTACCTTGGGGCGTAAAAAGCCCAGACATTCACAATATGGCCGAAGCCGAAAAGATTTTAGAAAAAGATCACTACGGCCTTGCAGACCTAAAGCAGCGCATACTTGAGTTTATCGGCGTTGCAAAGCTTTCAGGGTCGCTTCGCGGCAGCATTTTATGCCTTGTAGGACCTCCTGGAGTTGGTAAAACAAGTATCGGCAAAAGCATCGCCCGCGCACTCAACCGAAAGTTTTTTCGCTTTTCTGTTGGCGGCATACGCGATGAAGCCGAAATAAAGGGTCACAGAAGAACCTACATTGGCGCTATGCCAGGCAAGATCATTCAAGCACTTAAAGTTTGCCAGACCATGAACCCAGTAATCATGCTTGATGAAGTGGACAAAATTGGCTCAAGCTATCATGGCGACCCTGCATCGGCACTGTTAGAAGTGCTCGACCCAGAACAAAACAGCGAATTTTTAGACCACTATCTGGATGTGCGCTGCAACCTTTCTGACATTCTGTTTATCGTAACAGCAAACATGCTCGATTCTATCCCAGAAGCGCTTGTAGACCGCATGGAAGTGATGCGTCTATCGGGCTATATCATGGAAGAAAAACTCGAAATTGCAAAGCGCTACCTTATACCCAAAAACAGAAAGCATATGGGTCTTAAGGCAACTCAGGTGGAATTTACAAAACCAGCCTTAAGGCAGCTTATTAATGGCTATGCACGTGAATCAGGCGTTCGCACCCTCGAAAATAGCATCAAAAAAATCCTCCGCAAGCTTGCATTAGAAATCGTACGCCAAAATGAAGTAGTGCCGACAAGCAAACGGTCGATTAAAAAAGAACCCGCTGGCTCGAGTTATACCATCACCCCAGAAGAGCTTCCTAAATATGTTGGAAAGCCAGTCTTTCATTCCGACCGCATCTATGAAGAGACTCCTGTTGGCATATGTGCAGGCCTTGCATGGACCTCTATGGGCGGTGCTACGCTCTACGTTGAATCGATTAAGATTCCATCCGAAAAGACCGAAATGAAGCTCACAGGGCAAGCTGGACAGGTTATGAAAGAATCATCTGAGATTGCCTGGAGCTATCTGCATGGCGCTGTGCATAAATATGCACCAGGGCACACCTTCTTTGAGAAGTCTCAGGTGCACATTCACATACCAGAAGGTGCAACACCAAAAGATGGCCCATCTGCCGGCGTAACCATGGTTACATCGCTGATTTCGCTTTTACGTAATGAACCTGTAATGCAGGACCTCTGTATGACAGGCGAGCTTACCCTAACAGGCCGTGTGCTGCCCATCGGCGGCGTAAAAGAAAAGATCGTAGCAGCTAAACGCTCGGGACTCAAAGTGGTGATCTTTCCAAAAGATAACCTTCGCGACATCGAAGAGCTCTCTGATGAAATCAAAAAAGGCATCAACATTCATTTTGTTGAACATTACGATGAAGTGTTTAAGATAGCCTTTCCTGACGCGGAGCTACCTGCAATATGATCTGGTCAGAAGCATGTAAACGAAAATGGATAGATCCAAAAGAGCTGCAAGCACGTGTTGAAGAGCTTAAAAAGCAGGGTAAAACTATTGCCACGCTTAATGGCTCTTTTGATCTTATGCATGCAGGCCACCTGTACATAATCTACGAAGCAAAAAAGCAGGCAGATATCCTTATTGTAGCACTGAACAGCGACTCCTCTATCCAGCGCTATAAAAGCCCAACTCGTCCTATCATAACGCTCAAGTACAGACTTGAGCTTATGAGCGCACTTGAATTTGTGGACTATGTCACCTGGTTTGATGAGACTGATCCTTGCAATATCCTAAGCATCATAAAGCCTGATGTGCATGTAAATGGTGTAGAGTATGGGGCAAACTGCATCGAAGCGGAAACGGTTAAAGCATGTGGCGGCAGGCTCCATCTTGTCGACCGCATCCCCGGCCTTGCCACTAGCGACGTACTTGAAAAGATTAGAAACTCTTAATCTTGATCGTGATCTTGATCTTAATCTTTTCTTGCTAAACATCATTGTTTCTGGCATGCTAAGCCAAAAAAAGTAGCGTATCACACATGCGTCTTGTCTGGACTTCCGATAATGCCGATCAATTTCGGGCGTTTTGCAACTATCTGCAGGCAAAGAGCATTACCTTTACAACAGAAGAACAGGTAGTGAGCGACTGGTCATCTGAACAGTACGGCACACGAAAATATCTCCTCTGGATCACCGAAGAAGATCAAGCTGAAGTTGCCCTTCACTGGCTGGACAAATACCTTGCCAATCCAAATGCTGCTGAATTTGCCACAATTACCCCCACTATACGCTCTACATCCAGTGTGACGCAATATCTCGAACAGCGCCTCAGGCGACCCATTGTAACTGATGATGAAGAGGTGCGTAAAGAATTTAGCGGCCACATCAGGCTTACTGCCTTTATAATACTACTCTGCTCTCTCATCTTTCTTTCTGAGTTTTATGCAGAAAGACGAGCTAAGAGCACTCCAAAACAAGAGCAGATCGTTTTATCCCCCATACACAAGGCACTACTGTTTGACTACCCCCTCTCCTTCGATCTGGCTAATAAAATAGTCCTACTGTATGGCGCCGATGCCTTAACACACCCTCAGGACCTTCCTGAGCCTGGACGCTACCTCTACTCAGAGCTCTTAAAACACCCAGCCTTCATGGGCTACTACCCCTATTTTGTGACCTTTTTTGAAAAGGAGCTCGACAAGGTACCTTCTCAAAACCCGCCTCTAAAGGAGCTTACACTCTTTGAAAAAATTCGCTCTGGAGAAGTGTGGCGGCTCATAAGCCCCGTGGTCCTTCATGCTGATATTCTCCACCTTTTCTTTAATATGATTTGGGTGCTTTTGCTCGGAACGCAGATAGAGGCTCGTATAGGCTCTTTTAGGCTGCTTATTCTTATGCTTATTTCTGGTGTTTTTTCGAACATCGGCCAATACCTTATGAGCGGACCAAACTTTGTGGGTTTTTCAGGCATCATATGCGCCATGGCTACATATATACGCGCGCGACAACAGATTGCTCCCTGGGAGGCATATCAGATGTCAAATAGCACCTTTCAGTTTATAATGTTCTTTATAGGAATATTAGCTCTTCTTTCTCTGGTTACCTTTTTCTTAAGGGTATTCCAGGAGATCTCGTTGCCCTTTGCTATCGCTAATACTGCCCACCTTGTGGGGGCAATAACAGGCTATTATTTGGGCAAAATGCGTTTCTTTTCTTGGCAACTACACAGGTAAATGATATAAACAGTGCAAAATAGGAGTTTTTTATGCTTGATCAATATCGTCAGGATCTTAACTCAGATAATGATCATCTGGGTGAAGGACGTCAAAATGGCCGTCGTAAGGTAGTATTTACCCTCGCAGGTGCAGCTCTTGCCCTGCTCTTTTTTCTCTTTTTGATTGGAGCCTTCCGCTCTGAAGAAGAAGTGACGAGCGAAAAAGAGACAACAACAGCAGTAGCATCAGAACTTGGTGATCTGCAAGCACGCGTAGAAAGGCTAGAACAGCAGCTTTTGGGTACAAATGCCGCACCAAATCGCCCAGCTACACAAGAAATTGCCGCACCAGAAGCAAGCGACAATCCCCTAAAGCAACTTATTGCCTCTACCGCTACTGCCGATGATCAGATCATCAACGAACCAGATATGGCAGAGCCTGCACAAACATACACGCCTCCAGTTGAACAGGCAGCACCTCCTGCTCCTGTAAAGGCTCAACCGAAGACTTATGTGATCCAAAAGGGTGATACGCTCTCGAAGATCTCACAGAAGTTCTATGGCACAACCAAAAAATGGAAGAGCATCTACGACGCTAACCGCGACAAAATCAATAACATCAACAACCTAAAAGTTGGCACAACGATCGTTATTCCTGATAGTCAATAAACGTTCCTTTCAAGCCCGCGATTTCTCGCGGGCTTATTCTCGTTCAACACAGAGTACAGCATACGCAAGATCCACAAAATCAGCAGGATATGCATGATCGGCTAAAGCCGGCAGGATAGACATGATAAATTCCGAACGATAAAAAGGATAGAACGATAGGAACGATAAAATACAAATAATTATCGTTATATCGTTATATCGTTATATCGTTTATCTTTTGGTATTTTATCCTGCCTATCTTGCCGGCGAAGCCGATCTTGCTTATCCTGTTGATTTTTCTTTCTCTGGTATCATGTGTATCGTGATCTAATTTTTCTGCTTGCAAAATCATAATTTATTACTTATAGTCGAATTGAGATTGTAGAACGCAATATTTGGGGTGTCCGATATGATAGTAGAAACAATTAGAAATGAGTCTACAAAAAGTCTAGAAACAAGTAATTTAGAAATAACTTACTTTCTTCCAAGACCAAAGAGCTTTGTCGTTCGTTTTGGACGTGTTTTTGTTGTTGTTGCGGAGACAATTCACAATATAGACAAAATCGTTCGTGAAGTATTAGAAGGCTTGAAAATCGCCTTTGCAGAGACATCTCAGGTACTTTTTCATGCAAGACTCCCACACCCTGAACAGCACCCTCTTCGTATTGCTCCTACATGGACATTTCGCAATCAGGCATTACGTGCAAATAAAAAAATTGCCGTTGTAAATCCTCATGCAAAGCCGATTCTCAACATAACGAAAAAAGCGCTCAGCACTTTAGGATGTGCCGCACCAAATGTAAGCGCCGCCATTCCAAATGGCCAAAATTGCTGCTTTATGGCTTCTTGCATTCAAGCATTACGGGTAAGTCCATCATTTAGAACCAGGCTAAAAGCGCAAGAGTTGGTCGATATGCCGGTTGTACAGCACCTTCGCAAGATTTACAGCATTATAGAAGGCAAAAACAAACGCGACCTTACTTCAAGCGAGATTAATGACTTTCGTAAAACCTGCTTAGAATCTGGCTACCTTTTTACAAGCGAGCAGGAAGATGGGCAGGAACTCTTTGCCTTTTTACTTTCCCAAGTTGGTTTTGAATCATTTCAGATAAAAGAACATAACGAACATAGCTTTCCTATACGAGTAAATGCCCTTGAAAAGGGCATGCCTCTTAAAGATAACATGCTCGTATTTCAAGTGGGATCTTCAAAAGCCACTGAGCTTAAGGATCTTATAGTAAAGCGCGAGATGGTTGTCGATGTAGAGCGCAAAAATGTAGAAAATATCCTATCTGAGGCAGAAGAGCTAACCGAGGAGGAATTCAATACGCTTACAACGATGCAAGATGTTGAGCCTGTTCAGGTTAAGCAAACAATGCAGTTTTATAGAAGCGATCTACCGCACATTTTGCCAGTCTATCTTGCTCGTGAAAGCTACGATATTCTCTCTCATAAAACATCGATTAACACACAAGGCATTACAGCAAATAAACAGATCGATATTCCCCTAGCTGACCTGCCAGGTTATGC
>JAFEGT010000095.1 GCA_018239765.1 Verrucomicrobiota bacterium | reverse complement strand
GGGTTTTTAGGTGAATTCTAAAGAAAGAAGTTCATTTGGGCTTATGCCTTTGCCCTTCCAGTAGCCAGAGCCATAATCGAATGAAAGAGGCTCATTCTCAAATATCCTTCTCTTGGCAATCAAGACGACAACAACCTGCCAGCCCTCAGGAAATTTTGCACATCTGCAGCAGGTTTGAAGATTGGGATTCTCGCTATGATTAACAAAACGTGTGAAGTTGCCCGATTCAGAAGCATCGACGATAAGTTCAAGCCCTTTAGATGGTGAATATCCAGGATCGAGCTTTACACTTCCCTCGTAAGAGAGATCTCTAAACTCGTCCTTGGTAAGACGGATGGGGTCTGCATCAATAAGAAAATTATAGCTCTCATCTGCTTGTATTCGAGCCGTTTCTCGTGGCGTCCTCGGATTTACAAGCAGCACTCTGCCAGAGTAAATTCCGATGATTTTATTGGGTTCAATCTCTTGGCCGGGCGCAACAAAGAGTCCCCAACCAACCATTGAATTATATTTAAGAACAAACTCAGGCGGAATTCCGTGTGATGAAACATCAGCTAAAAGCCTCTTGAGAACAGGTGGGCTCAGAGTAGGATACGCAGGAAGGTTTTGCCAATGCTTCTTTAACAGACGGTAGATTGCAGGGGTGCAGTATGGCACAGCCAAATTAAAGCTTTGCACATCACTTGGCAATCTACTTGATACTTTTTCTGTTATTTCAGAACTGGTGTAAAAAATAGCCGACAACGCCCCTATAATGGTTATGGGACCATTATAAATAAATGATTATTTATTGTAAAATCATTTATTCAGAAAGGATCCAACCCGCCCAAAGCAAGCTCTAGAGCCCAGCCAGTAGCTTACCAGCAACCTTTCTCACGTCACTATGGCCATGGGTAGTTGCTAGCTCTACAATGTATTGAAGCGCCTTTCGGTGCAATGCCGGGTCGTGTGCAGCACGGCTGGTTGTAGGCACACTGTGCAAAGGCTCGGAAGGTTCTCCCCCTCTTTGTTCACCAAAAATATAGTCACGCTTCGCCGGTGTTAAGAATGGCGAGCGCTCTATACCCTCTACAGCACCTCCATGCAAAGCTATGAGCGCCTCTCTATAATTCTCAAGGCGCTTTTTAGAACTCTCATCACTGAAGCTATCAGCAAGTCGTTCCATAGTAAGGGTTTTACCAGGGTGCTCCTTAACGCTTAAGTCAAGCTCTTTCATACGAGCTTTTAAGCCGCTAAGAAAGGTCTGATACTCTTTCGTTTTTGCTAAACCGGTATATGTCAAAGGCTCAATAGAGAGTATGCTCTGGCCTCTTTCTGAAACTGCTGTAGGGGCAATACCACCTTCACCTTCTGGGTAGTAAATTCCCTTTGTATGGCGTATATAGACCGTAAGAACCGGCACAATGCGATCATCTCTAAACTCTTGCTGCAATGTTTCATGAATCCAGTTTATGAGGTTCAAAAGCACGTGTTGACCATGCTCTGGGCTATTTATTGTAATGAGAAAGTTGTTATCAACAAACGGCAGGTCAGTATAGGTGCCCAAAAGATGCCATGTTTCTGCAGCATCACCAACCTGTACTACCTTCGTTTTTTCGCCAAATGTTTTTGCCACTGCAGCCTCTAGCACCAACTTAAATAGGTGCTGAAGCTCAGGAGTGTTTGTAATATACTCAATTATCCCTTCAGCAGCATTTGTCTGGATATAACTTAAAAGTGTAGTAAGGTTATGCGGCACCACCTGAGGCGTCTTTCTCTCTTCAGTTCGTTCAAAGGTCGTCGTTCGAAAGCAACGAGCAAATCTTCCCGGCAGCGGAATATAATGGCCAATAAAATGTGACTCATTGAAGGGATTGTTGGCTAATATTGCTTTTTGAACCTGTGAAAAGCGATATACATGATCTACCCTTTTCAACTTAAAGGCAGGTTCAATACCTCCAACTACCATATCAAGTACGATAAAACCTGCGCCTAAATGACAGTCGCGCACTCGTCTAAAAATTTCACCATCCTTCTCTTCGGACAAAACACGAATAGCACCTTTTGGATCTACAACAGTAAGCTCAACAACATAGGTTGATAGTGGCGGATTGTCACGCGTTGGGCCGTAGCTTCCTGTGCCTGTGAGCGCACCAACCCCAGAAATATACTGAATAGTTGGTTGCGTGGCAGGAAATGCACACTGATGCTGCGATAAAAACTGTTCGGCATCGCGCATTCTTAGTCCTGCAGGCATCCTCAGGTATGTTTTACCATCTCTATCAAAAAGCTCCATATGCTTTTTCTGATACTCGGGTGGAAAGCGCACAACTATGTCTGCTGCCGCTCGTTCTTGCTCGCCCGTAGTTGCTGTTGCAGTAAGCGAAAAAGAGTCGTGATATATACCTTCCACACGTTTTTCTAAGGCGGCTTTACCACAACAAGATGAAGATTCATACGCATCATCAACCTCCTCTAGAGCCTCTGCTTCCGCTGCATCCCAACCAGCAACGGCCGTAACAACAATCGGTTTTTCTGCCACATTTGCTCGATTCCAAAGCCAAACGCTTTTTACAAGATTCGCCACCTTGTCTTGAGCGTGTATAGTCACCTTGTAGCCAAAGGTGCGTAAGGTCTGGTTCATATTATGCCATTCTGCTTTATGCCCGCCATGCTCCTGCATAAGTCCCTCAAGCCATTGGCTTCTTGATTCAATCTGCATAATATGCTCCATAGATATGTGTGAATGGCGAACTATATAAGTAGATGTAGTTTTCTGTCAATGAAAGCACATGAACCCAGGCCTCTTGTTTAAAGATCTCGAGACATGGTATCCGGCATGCAGCACTGCTTGACAAGTGCAAGTACTGTAGCTACACGGCGCTCCGACTTATCTGAAGGGCTATTTACAACTCCCCTACCCCTCACCCACATTGTTGTAGAACCGCCTCCATCTAAGTTTAGGGCATCAGTTATGCCAGGATAGGCCTGTAAAAAGTCTCCTAGCTCATTTCCGGTCATGCCGCTGGCATCATTTTGTTTGCCATCAACCGTAATGAAAAGTATCGATTCACGCGTTACCGCTACAACCGATCGTGGATGAAGACTGTTGATGTGCCTTCGAAAATCGCCAGGAGGATTATTTGGTTTTAAGGGATTAACAGGTTCTTGCTTAGCCTGTTTATCAAAGCAGGTCGCAACCCCATTTTTCATAAGAATCGGCCCAGAGTCAATCTCACAAACAGATGGCTGCGGGTCATATGGGTTTTTCTTAAGAATTTCTACGCCCACATTGTTTATTGCAAATGTACCCCATAAAGGATCGGCATTGGGGATATCTTTGATACCATCAACAAAAGAGCTAAAACAGCTACCGACAGGATCGCCACGCTTGAAAAAACCAGTCCATTCATAGGTTGCATCTTGAGAACTTTCATAATGAAAATAGCCCCCGTTGATGATTGCTACCGCATCAGAAATTTTTTCCGCCATTTGCGACACCGTTAACATCGATGAATCATTCGTAAAAGGTGTAGTGATGACAGGCTCAACTCTATATTGCCCTGTTACGAGCACTCTTTTTGCAATAGAAACAACACGAATAGATTGAGCTCCAGCATCCTTTGATATTCCTTTGATTGAAAGCAGCTCAACACCCTCATCAATCAGCTCTTTGCTGTACTCTAGTTCAGGAGATATGCGGAAAAACGATAAATGCCAATCAACCGATCGAAAGTTTCTAATATGTCTTTTGATTTCTTTCTCAGCATCGGCACCCTCCAAGATCGGCCTGCAAATCTGTGTCTCAAAGTATGAATCTTTTGCTATTGCACACATTGATGAAGAGCGATACTGAACACCAGGCCCCCATATCATAAGATGACCAATCTCTTGCAATCGAAGATTTTTCACTACGCACCTCTTTAAAAAGAGCGCAGCGATTTTCATTCTCTTGATCGCATCTTCACAGGTGAAGCCTTTTTCACGTAAAAGACGCTCATCGGCGTCCGAATCGATGCGTGCGATGTACTCTTTTTCGACTTCACCAAGTGAGCGTGCACTTTGTGGATAGTTAATCCATGCAAAGACGAGTCTCGATGCCGTCTGAGGAAAGATACCCCCATGATCTATTAAAATGAGCTGATTATTTACATCGCAGAGAAGATTGCCTTCATGTCGATCGGCATTAAGCCAACGGATGTCCTGTATAGCAAGTCGTTGAACTTCCCGTTTTGGCACCACGTTGCAAATGTGTTCTATAGAGACTTTTGAAGCCATCCACGAATTTTTTATAAAAACCTGAAATGATCCAACCTGCTTCTTAGATTTAGGTGATTTTCGCAATTTTGCAAGAGCTGTTTTTGGAACATTTGCAAACCCTCTGTTGAACTCATAGGCAAGCGCCTCGCGCAGGCTATAGTTGTACTGAGGCCCATAAGAGAGATCATCTGAGTTTATCCTTACATGCCCCTTAGGGTTGGCAGCAGCGCCGCACGCTTCAATTTCTGGCTTAAAAACAGCAACGTAGCCGCCACCTCTTGCACGCATTAAATAGGTCCCTGAAAATCCCTCTTTTTCAAGTACGGCAGCCTGGCGTTTTACCTCTAACTTTGCTTCGGCAAGCTCTGGAAAACGCAAAACTTTTACAAGCTTAGCTAAAAATTTACTTTGGGGAAAGGCGCGTGCGGCCGCCTCGGGATCATGAAATCCTGTGATTTGTGCGACTACTTGACGAATATAAGACGCTGTCTCTGGATAAGAAGATGATTGTATATATCTGCATTCTACAAAGAGACGCCGACATAACAAATCTACCTGTTCCGCTTTTTCGAGTTTTTCGTCAGCTGCCTGTGCTTTTTCCGTTTCACGATGCACCCAGTCGGTTGCATTATAAATATTGTCACAAAGCGTGATGTTTGACAAGTCGTTGATCAGAGAAGCAAGGCTATTTTGCGCTTTGGGGTAGTGAGGCAGGGCCTCATAGCAAATCAAATCAATAACCGGCTCTGCCTCTTCAATGACAAGATCTGGAAAAGAAACTGGATCAAAAGTATCTGGAAAATTCATAAATAATTAAAATTACCCAGCAGCATAAAGCACCTTTAGTAAAATTGCGAGAAAATCAATAGGATGGATGCATAGCGGCGCCTAAAACAGGACTTGTTCCAATCCAAGACTTGCTCCAATCTAGGAATTTATAAAAATAGCCCAATCGTGTAGGGTGTACAAAGATGAGCATAAAGGGATCACAATGATAAAAAAAATATTGGTTTTAGTGCTGGTTTGCGTTGGTGGCGGATGGCTTACCGGCCTACTCACCCAGACAAGCGTAAAAGAGTGGTACCCCACGCTCATAAAATCGCCACTTACTCCAAAAGACGTTGTTTTTCCTATTGTTTGGACTATACTCTATTTTTGCATGGCACTTTCTGCAGCACTCGTTTGGCAGAGCAAAAGCCCAAATAAAGCAAGGGCGCTCTCGCTCTTTTTCATACAACTTGTCTTAAATTTTAGCTGGTCTTGGATCTTTTTTTATTTAAAGCGACCAGATTTTGCCCTGATCGATATCTGCTTGCTTTGGGCAGCCTTGGCCTATACGGTGGTGCTATTTTGGAACATAAGTAAAACAGCAGGACTCTTACTTCTGCCTTACCTCATCTGGGTAAGCTTTGCTGTTTATTTAAATCTATACATTTACATCCATAACTAACACTGGAAGCTCAAAACATATGTAACGACATCATTCCCCTTCTTCCTAAACTGTCTCAAGGCGCTAAGGTCTTTTATGCGGGAGGAAGTAACATTTTTTCCATAGATGCACAAGGGCTTAAAACCGTGCAACAATCGCGGGTAGTAAAAAACATTACGTCAGATATTGCTAAGGAAATTCCTAAAATCGATGAAAGGCCTATTCGTCTTGGCGTGTTTGACAACTGGGCTACAAGCCTTCATCTCCTTGCTGCAATGAACGAGCATGGGGTAAAGTCCATTGAGCTTTATGCAAATCTCGATTGGCATTCATACTATCAAGCGCTATTTCCAAACCTAGCATTGCAAGTAATAAATATATCGCGAGAAGAGATGCAAAAGCTGATTAAAACTGGTGATCATTTACCGCTTAAAGGTATGTCTCTTATTTGGCTTTTGAAGAGAGGCGCATGTACGACTCTTGACGAGCCTGAGCCATTTTCTCCTGCGAAGGAATTGACGGCAATTTCCAATTAAGGCTCTCTAGCTTTTGCCATGTTTCTTCAACAATAAACGAGTCATCATAGACGACGCCTTGAGTCTCATCAAGTTCAAACAGATAGGCTGGGGATACGATATAGAGCACTCTGCAGGGTTCACTACCTTTATTGCGCAGCTGAAAGAAGGATCCAGGTTTTGTTAAAACAGCTTGCTGCGGCTTAAGCGTGTGGGTAACGGCTACCATCTGATCGGGTTCTTTTATGACTACTTCGAGCGAGCCTGATAAAACAAAGGTAATCTGAGTGACAAGTGGCATAATGTGTATAGAGGATTCTGTCGCAACTTCACCCATAGCCAAACTTACAGTATCCAAAAGATCCCAGGGAAGCCCGCTCGTGCAATCCTTGGGATTAAAAAAGGGCGATAGTCGCGTGCCGTCAGGCACCGTAATCCAGTTATCTGCTTTAAAAACTCTGTTATCGGCAGCATGTAACGAACAGGCAGCAAAAAGAAGAACAAGATATTTGCGCATGAAGAATTTTCCTAAAAACCCAAAACTCAGGTTAAAAGCGCCAAGTGTAGCAGTTTAACGCTTTAACTCGCTATTCGTTTGC
>JAFEGT010000094.1 GCA_018239765.1 Verrucomicrobiota bacterium | reverse complement strand
TTGTTTTTGGCTTTGCTGTCAATATCAAGTAAACAAAATTGGGAACAGGATAGGCAAGATCGCAAGCAGTAGGATGAGCAGGTATACCTTTTCCTTACCCATAAGTGTCAAGAAAAACAGGATTGTTTCGTGTTTTTATCGTTCCTATCGTTATATCATTTATATCGTTGAAAGTAATAGTACCGATCCTGCCGGCAAAGCCGATCATGTTCATCCTGTTTAATTTTTGCCTGATGCATGTGCCTGCATATCTTTTTTATCTTTTGTTGGTCAAAATACTGCCAATCTTGTTCCTTGCAAGTTATCGTGGGATGATCTAGAATATTTTGTATGACATCACTTCTCGGAATCCATACGCTTTCTAAATCATTCGGAAGCCTTTTGCTTTTTGAAAAACTCTCATTCACAATACGAGAAGGGGAGCGAATTGGCCTGATTGGCCCAAATGGCTCAGGAAAATCTACGCTCCTTAAAATCCTAAGCGGTCACGAATCGCAAGATAGCGGCCAAATCACCAAACGACAAAATTTGCGGATTGCCTATGCCGAGCAAGATCCTGTTTTTCCTTCTATGACGGTACTGGAGCTTCTTGAAAAACATGGAATTGACTCTTGCCCACAAGAGCGAGAAACGCTTGCCCGCATACTTTTAAGTAAGGCGCAATTTCCTGATACCGAGGCAAACGCCTCACTCCTTTCTGGAGGCTGGAAAAAGCGGCTAAGCATAGTAAAAGCACTTATGGGTAAACCAGACCTTATCCTTTTAGACGAGCCTACAAACCACCTTGACTTAGAAGGCATAGTCTGGCTGGAGAAGTTTTTGGCAAAAGAGCGCATTTCCTACCTTATTGTAAGCCACGATCGCTACTTTTTGGAAAATGTCTGCACAAAAATTATCGAAATAAACAAGTGCTATCCCGAAGGGCTTTTTTCCTGCGATGGCACCTTCTCAGAGTATATCGAGAAAAAAGAGGACTTTTTAGAGGCTCAAAAAAAGCTCGAACGCACCTTGCGAGCATCGGCAAAAGAAGAGATAGACTGGATGCGCCGCTCGCCAAAAGCGCGAACGACGAAGTCCGTCTCTCGCATGCAACGAGCCTACGATCTTCTCGATGAGCTTCACAATGTTACGCGCCGAAACAAGACAACTGAAGTGTCGATAGATTTTTCTGCTTCTGAGCGAGAGACGAGAAAGCTTCTTGTCGCGAAAAATCTCGCTAAATCATTTGGCGATAAATCGCTTTTTAAGGGTCTAGACCTTACCCTTTCTCCAGGAAGCCGAGTAGGCATTATGGGTAAAAACGGCACCGGTAAAACAACCCTTTTAAAGGTGCTTGCAGGCCAGATCCCTCAAGACATGGGCACAAGAAAGTATGCCGACGACCTCAAACTGGTCTACTTCGATCAGCATAGAGAACAGATGCCCTCGCACCTTACTCTAAAAGAGGCACTCTGCCCCGCAGGAGATAATGTAAACTTTCGCGGTCAGGATATGCATGTAAATGGCTGGGCCAAGCGCTTTCTCTTTTCGCCAGATCGCTTGTCAATGCCAATAGGTAGGCTTTCTGGGGGCGAGCGTGCACGTATCCTCATCGCAAAGCTTATGCTAGAGCCGGCAGATATTCTCTTTTTGGATGAACCTACAAACGACCTTGACATTCCCACATTGGAAGTAATGGAGGAGAGCTTAAAGAGCTTTCCTGGGGCGCTCGTGCTTATTTCCCACGATCGCTGCCTTGTAGATCGTGTCTGCACAGAAATTTTGGGCCTTGGTCAAGAGGTGCCGCAGATTTATGCTGACTGCTATCAGTGGGAAGAGGCTCAAACGCCTGTTGTAAAAGCTGAAAAGGCCCCAAAAGTTGAACAGCAAGAAAAACCGCGACCAAAAAAGCTGAGCTATAAAGAGCAAAAAGAGCTTGATGGGATGGAAGGTGCAATAGAAGCGCAAGAAAAGCGCATCAAAGAGATTGAAGAGCAGCTTCAGACATCGCAAACAGTAGAGCTCTATCAAAAACTTGCCAGCGCACAAGCGGCTCTTGAAGAGCTTTATGCGCGCTGGGAAATACTTACTTTATCTACTTAGAGCCTCTTGTAAAACTAAACGCAACTGAGTTCAGGCCAACGGCCTGGGTTATAAGAGCCTAGGGCAGCGCCCTTATCTTTACCCGTAATTTTCAAAAGTTTAAACGCAGAGACTCGAGAGGCGCAAAGTGCTTCGCAATGCCGTAGAGGTTATTTATGTAAGCCTTTTTCACTCATTATCCTGAGTGATAATGAGCACGAGCTCATGCCACGAAACGTGGCAAAGAATAGGATGCCAGTACGAAGTATTGCCGCGTTTCGCGGCAGATGCCCGTGGGCATTATTCCTCTGAATAATGCCTGAGATGACTAAGAAACCTTCTTGCATTGCGAAGCGCTCTGCGCCTCTGCGTCTCTGCGCCTCTGCGTTTAAATTTTTGAAAATTATGGGTAAAGATAAGGGCAGCGCCCTAGGAATATGATGTGGAGTATATTGCAGGCCTACAGTCTGCAACTTATTATGCAACTGAAACCTAGGGCTCATGCCCTAGGCTTTTATAACCCAGGCCGTTGGCCTGAAGCCGAATACCTCTAGTTTTGCAAGAGGATTCTTAGTTTATCTTTTTGATTGTGATGAAGGCGTTTGTGTAGGTTACGGGGTCGGTTGCAGTTGCACTATTGCCAAGGGCAAAGGTAGGGCTTTGAGCTGTTGAGGTTACTATGAGAGACTCTCGTGCCCAGGTAGATGATGCTGTGCTTGGCTGTGCTACGCCATCGACGAGAAGGGTGATCACGCCGCTTCCTATCCAGTTAGCTCCGTAGTTTATTTCATACAGCCCAGGACCAGATTCTGAACTAAAAATACCAGTTGAGCTGGTGTAGGTAATGCTATTTGCTGCTGTAACGGTGAAGTTTTTTATAAGTTCGCCGGCAGCAAGTGTTGCACTTGTGGTAGTTGTAGCAGAGCTTAATGCAGAAATGCCAGGCTGGCCAGGGCAGCCTTTTTTACCTCTTTTGCCGCGCTTACCCTTTTTACCTTGTGGTCCTCTACGGCCTCTTTTCATGTTTTTTGATTGAGTCGAGTGAGACTTTTTGGCAGGTCTTGCATTCTTTATTACAAGCTGAGTAATCGTAGGTGCCGGTTTTACAGGCTCGGGTGCGATGGAAGGTTGTGCTGAGATGGAAGCTGAAGATGAGGAAGAAGATGAAGATGATGACGAATCTTCAGATGATACACTTGAAAATTTCTTGCTCGAAACATGCTTTGCAGCAGATTTTGCCTTGATATGGACATGTGTAGGCTGCTGATTGCTTATGCCGGCATGCGCTGTTGTTACAGCAAGACAAAAAAGAATAGTGGCTATTTTCATATAAATCTCCGTAAAATCTGACTTATTCATAAAATTATCATTTGTATCAAGAGCTAAATCTCTACTTTTGCGGTTTGTGTCTCTTCACTATCAAGTTCATGTTCAATTTGAGCCAGCAGTTTGTCATCAATTTCACCCTGTTCCCAAATTTCTAAAAGTACACGTCGCTGTGTTTGCACTACCTTTTTTCTTGCAGATTCAAGTTGGTGATGGTTGCCGCTTAGCTGCCAAAGGCGGTATCTGTTATGAAAGTAGTCGACAAGAAGCAGATGCTCTTCATCCGATACGCTGTTGGTGGATTTGAGGCGTGCAATTTCTTCTTGAGCTACTTTTGCAAGGTTTTTGCGGGTGGCTTCAGAAAGATCATTTTGGGGCAGTGTGGGCAGTTTTAACCAGCGTATAAGATAGGAGAGGGTAGATCCT
Source organism: Verrucomicrobiota bacterium (assembly GCA_018239765.1). Lineage (GTDB taxonomy): Bacteria > Chlamydiota > Chlamydiia > Chlamydiales > FEN-1388 > SZAS-7. Next base: position 28,755 of record JAFEGT010000094.1, on the reverse strand, counting down.
GGAATAACAAGTGTGAGAAGTATTACGCAAAAGACAATATAGATTACTTCGGCTCTTCCCGCGACCGGCGTCCCGTCTGCTAGGTTAAAGGGTAGCGCAAGTGCTGCTGTAAGAGAGACAATCCCTCTCATGCCTACCCAGCCAATAATAACCCCATCTTTGAGTATCTGTACAAGCTCGGGATCTTTTTGGGTGTGAAAATAGACTTTCGTGCCTTTAATGCATGCCCATATAAGGCGGATGACAAACATTACGAAGGTAAAAAGAAGCGCATAGCCAGTGTAGCGAAAGATCTGATCCCAGCTCATTGTGGCTGTCTGTTCGTCAAGTTGCGAACCAATCAGCACAAAGATAAAGCAGTTGAGCAAAATAACATACATATCCCACGTTACATGTCCGAGCATACGTCTAAGCGACGTTTGGTGCTTAAAAATTATGCGGGAGGCGATTATGCCGGCGGCAACAACGGCAAGTACACCGGATATATCGAGCACAGTAGAACAGATGTAGATGATGTAGGGTATTAAAAGTGAAGAAAAGACACCTACAACAGGGTCTAAGTAGCGTCTTGATAAAAATTGGAAGCTATAGCCGAGAAGAGTTCCGAATAGTACGCCTCCCAGTGCCATATAGAAAAAGTCAAAGGTGGCTTCCCAAAATGAAAATGTGCCGGAGAGTATTGCCGCAACTGCTATACGATAAAGCACTAATGCAGAGGCATCGTTTACAAGGCTTTCTCCTTCTAAAATGGTGATGAGCTTTTGGCCGAGAGGAAAACGTTTGAGCACTGAGGTTGCTGCAGCAGCATCAGGAGGTGAAACAATAGCGCCAAAGGCAAAAGCAAGTGCCCAAGAATAGTCTGGAAAGCACCATTTAAAGAGGCAGCCTATAACGAGTGTGGTAACAACAACAAGACCTAGTGCAAGTGAGCAAATTTCTTTGTAGTGCTTTTTAAATCCCTGCATTGATGTCCAGAATGCAGCGTGATACAAAATGGGTGGTAGCACTATTGTGAGCAGTAAATTGGGATCGAAATAGGAAAAGTCCACGTCAGGAATAAAACTTAAAAGTCCACCGCCGATGACAAGTGTAATCGGATAGGGTATGCGCGTTTTTTGAGAAAAGCATACCAGTAGTACGGCGGCGCTCATAAGAAGTATTAGTATTTGAAAATCGCTCATAAATATCTGTGTACTAGTAACATCTTTTTCTTGCAAATTTTTTGCTACGGGCATACAAGTTTAGAAATACACATATGGAGGTTCTTATGTCTAGTTGGTTTTCCTTTGCCCCTCATCCTACGGATAAAATTTTGTACGATCTTGCAAGTCGACATCCTGAACATAGAGAATATGTTCAGCCAACCCCAACACCAACTTCTTCTTTCGGTGCAAAAACAACTAAGGTAGTTACAGCTGCTGGTGTTGGTATCGCCGCTATAGAAACAGCGGAGAGGGTTATTGCAAGTCCTACTGTGCAGACAGTGACGCAAAAAGTGACACAAACAGTAACAGAAAATATACCCGAAGGTGTCAAAGAGACAGCAGCAGGCGCCGCTGACGCTGCAGGTTCTGTATTTTCGACTATTGGAGAGACGATTGGAGACTACTTTAGCTCTGCAAGATCTGCATGGGGCTGGGCAACGTGGGGCTTTAGCTGGCTTCCTGGTTCTGTGAAAATCGTTGTGCTTGGAGCAGGAGCAATAGGCGCCTATCAGCTCTATAATTTCATACGCTATCCTCAAGGCTATGCGGGAAGCAATACAGTAAACAGCAACGTTAACGTTCATCTTAACATGCCGCAGATACCAAGCCACTGCACGCCTGAAGTTACTACAACAACAGCTGCCAACGGCGACAAAAATGTGCATGTGGGGCTGAAGTGTGTGCCGGCTGATCGCAAGGCAAATATTGATAGACTTGCAACTGCTATGATGTATGAACAGCAGCTTGAAAAGTTCCCAAAAGATCCTGAAGTTACTACTATGATCGGGCAGTTGCATAAAACCCCAGTAACAGCAAAGGGAATAGCTGCCGCTCATGAGCTTCTGCAGAAAAAAGTGCAGGGAACAAAGGCGTATCATCAAAGATTAAAAAATGCAAAAGAGTTAGCGCTTCCAGATGCTTTAAAACAGTCGGTAGAAAATTTATGCGAACGGTTTGATGAGCTTGAAAATCAGGGCTACGCAGATCCTCGTAGCAAAGGCCTTTGCGAAAATGCAAAAGGAGTATTGGCTAGAGTAGAGGAACAGGTACAGTTAAAGACCTTACGTGAGCGTATTACCTATATAGTTGAAAATCAATTAAATTTTATTAAAGATGATGAGCATTTAGTTGAGGATTTAAAAACTTTTAAAGGGCGACTAGATCGCAACGAAGTTAAAGGTAAAAAGTTGCCTGATTTTCTTAAACAGTTAGATCATGTAGTTGCTATGGCAAATAAAAGTGTAGAAGGGTATCTTGGAGGGAAGGTTTTATCTAAACTACGTAATAATAGGTAGTAATTATGTCTATATTAGTACGCTCACGCAGTTCAAGTAGTTCATCTCAGCCACTTGATGGGCCAGTACGAAGCCATTCGGATGGCATAAAGCGTGTGCGTCTTCTGCCTTTCGTTGAAAAAATGAAAAATAATTTTTTGGAAGCGATTCGGCAGCATGGGTTAGATCCTGCGCTTTTACCCTCGCTTGAACCAAAAGCGGCAGAGTGTTCACTCTATCTTTCGGTAACTGCTGAAGAAACAAGGGGTAAGCGTACTACTATGGAAGATGCACACTTTGACTGTGCACTACGTGAAGGACATCTTATTGGTCTTTTTGATGGCCACTCAGAAAAGGGCATGCTTGCAAGGCAGGTAGCAAGGCTTTTTAAAGAGCAGTTTCAAGCGTCGCTTGATGCTCAAGAAAATGGCGACATACGCCAGGTTTTTATAGATTTAATCGCGCGGGCGCAAAATGAGGTGCCCGTTACCCATGCAGGCACAACAGCACTTGTAGCCTATTTTCATCATGCTACCAATCAGCTCTATACAGCAACGCTTGGGGATTCTGAGCTCAAAGTCTACCGTAAGGTGGACGATGTCGTTCACTCTATTCCTGTTTCCGTCATCAGGCATTGGGGTATAGAGAAGGAAGAGGCCCGTTTTTTAAGCGTTGTAACAGACGAGGGTAAAAAAGAGCGCTGGCTTAAAGAAAAAAATCCTGAGCAGCGACGGTTTCCTCCTGAAGCAAATGCAGGGCTTAATGTTTCACGGTCGATAGGCGAAAAAAGCCAGCTTATGTTTGTTAATGGTAAATCGGCAATCAGCCGCAAGCCTAAGGTGAGCATGTGCCAGCTTCTGGCAGATGATAGGGTAGTACTTGCATGCGATGGTCTCTGGCATTTTGTTGGTGCAGATAAGCGTGTAACCGAGCAGGATTTTGTTGAAAAGGTCATAAAACCTCACTGGAACGATCCTGAGCTATCGGAGAGGATTGTCACCTATGCACTCAATACGGCAATGAGTACTGACAATGTTACGGCAATGGTAGCTACTGTGGGAACAGAGGCTCCCGAGCCACTTACATCTACTCCTCCAATTCAGTATGAGTAGATGAGCTTTTTGTAAAACTTGTCCCTTGCCCTTGCCCCTGCCCTTGCCCGAATTATTTTATTTCTTAATTCCATCCAAGCCCTGTAAGCGGGTTTTTATTTTTTAATCAAAAATACCCAAGTGGAATAATTAAAAAATGGGCAGGGGCAAGGGCAAGGGCAAGGGCAAGGGCAAGGGCAGGGGCAAGGGCAAGGGACGGAAGGAGAGGACCTCCCCACGAAGGGAGGTCCCGAATTGACTAGAGCTGGCGAATTGTGAGGTTCGCAGCTACGTTTGCATTCTTTGCAGCCACTGTAAGTGGATCGCTAGAATTGCTTACTACTGACAAGGTATCATTCATCTCAACTGAAATGATGATTGAGCCTGATGTCATGTGATAGCTCTTGCCTGTTAAGGTGCCTACAGCATCACTTGTTGCAAGCTCAGTTCCTAAAATAGTTACACCATTTTGAGCGAGAGCAAATTCTGCACCTGGCTCTTCAAAAGATGCACCCCATGTTACGAGGTATTCACCCGGTACATTAAACACTATCGCACCAACTGTTGCATCATATGAGAATGCTGAGCCTGTGCGCTTGCTTTCTGTAAAGCGGATAGCATCACCTGCACGTACCAATGTTTGGCTGCCAGACATATAGTATGAACCAAAGTTGCGTGGCGCGCTTTGACCTGCAGGACCTTGCGGACCAATAGCACCGCGAGCTCCTGGAAGACCAGGTTCACCCTGTGGGCCTTGAGGGCCAGGCTTTCCAGCTTCACCTGCAGGGCCAGTAGCACCGCGAGGGCCTGATGGGCCTTGAACGCCTGTTGCTCCTGTAGGACCCGCATCACCTTTTGGACCTTGAAGACCTTGCTGACCCATAGGGCCTACAGCTCCGTCTTTACCATCCTTACCAGGTGCACCATCATTTCCGGCTATACCTTGTGGGCCTTGTGGACCTGCTGGGCCAGTGTCGCCTTTTTGACCTTCAGGACCGACAGGGCCTTGAGCTCCATCTTTGCCATCAATGCCGTCTTTTCCATTGATGCCATCTTTGCCATCAATACCATCTTTGCCGTTGATGCCATCGCGGCCATCAAGTCCATCCTTGCCGTCTTTGCCAGGTGCACCGTCATTTCCGGCTATACCTTGTGGGCCTTGTGGACCCGCCGGGCCTGTGTCTCCCTTTTCACCCTGTAGGCCGCGCTCACCTTGTGGACCTTGTAGGCCAGTTTCGCCTTGTGGCCCACGCTCACCCTGTGGACCGGTATCGCCTTTAGGGCCTTGTAGGCCTTGTGGGCCAATTTCACCTTGCGGGCCTTGAGGTCCTGTATCTCCTTTTACGCCTTGTGCACCCTGTAGGCCATCTTCACCGCGAAAGCCGCGCTCGCCTCGTGGGCCTTGAGGTCCCGGTTCACCTTTTAGGCCTTGTGGGCCTTGAGGACCTGTGTCACCCTTAATGCCTGACATTCCTCGTTCACCTCGTGCACCATCTTTTCCAGCGGGGCCTGCATCACCCTTTGGGCCTTGAGCGCCAACATCGCCTTTAGGACCTTGTGGTCCCGCAATGCCTTGTGTAGAAAGTGCTTCTTTCAAAACATCTGGCATTAATGCAGACCAGCTGCTTTCAGTAGCCGCTTCTTGCGGTTTTGGCTGAGGTTTTGTAGGAATAGGGTTAGGTGTGATTTTTTTGTTTTGCGGTACGTTGCCAGCAAGCATAAACTGCGATGACAACAGCAGCACTACAACTTTAGGAAGAAGTGCGAGTCTCATGAATACTCCATATATAAAGGTTTTAATGGTCTTACTTAAAAGACCACAACGGAGCATAATTTAGCAATAAAAAAAAGGACATGAGTCGATGCCTCATGTCCTTTTTTGAGTTTAGAGATTTGGCGTAACGAGTGATAACCGGTGAGCGAAGCTCTTTGGAGTAACCCACTTTAGTGGGTTTTTCACAAGGCCGATTTATCGGCCTCTTGTATATGTCCGGCCGATAAATCGACCGGTAAAAAGACTCGATAAATCGAGTCACTCCAAATTGCTTCGCCTGAAATGTCCAAATTGGAGAAAAGGACATGAGTCGATGCCTCATGTCCTTTTTTTGAAAGGTTACATTTTTTGAAGAAGAGAAAGTGCCTTTTGGCGGCCATCTCCCAGCAGTTCTGGAAATTCAGCAAGTAAAACAACAATATCTGTCCGCGTTTTTGCATCGAGATTTCCTGTAGTAATGATCGAAGTAAGAAGATCATTTGCTTCCTTACGAGAATCATGAACTACTTCCATTGGTGTAACATCAGGTGTCACATCATCTTGCATCACATCAATAGGTTCATCTTCACCCGATGATTCTTCTTCAACATTCGAAAGAAGCGAGCGTACCTTAAGAAGTTTTGCCTGAATATTGTTTGGATCTAGCTCCAGAACCTTTTCTATGCTTGCATCGTTTTGAGTACAGCGTGCCAATGCTAAATGGACATCAACAGTAGCAGCTTCAGCATCCACTTCTTCTAGTAGTTCAGTTGCCCTTTCTGGATTTCCAACGATCAGATGATTTGCAAGGGCAACTGTTGCCTCAACAAAACAGGCCTCTTTTTTCTTTATGACTGTTTTAAGGCACATTGTAGCTCTAGCTTCATCGATAGTGAGTAGCTTTACTCCAAGCCTTGTAAGAAGCGCCATATCTTCAGGACTTTTGGCACAATCATCTTCAAGAGTCATAAGTTCATCGACAACTACAACATCACTAAATCTCACATTTCTTGACCGTTTCTGTTGTGGTTGCAGCTCCATATCTTGAAGGGCCTTTAGCTCTTCTGTAAGTGCTTCATATTTATCTGGGGAGCCTTCTTTTATGAATTCAGCATATTGCGATACAATTGTTGCATCTTTGGGATCAGCCTTGTAGGCTGCTTCAAAATGTCTTCGCGCATTTTCAAGATCTCCCAACTTTATATAGATTTGAGCGAGGGTAAAATGGGCCCGGCTTGAGTCTGGGTTAGCCTGTAGGGCTGTTTGAAGCAGGCTGATAGCTTCTTTATGATCGCCTTGTACAATCTCTTCAACAAATAGCATGTTTGCAAGGCCGACAAGAGCCGCTTCATTATAAGGATTTATTCTTATTGCCTGTCTAAAGAGTACATATGCTTTTAAGGGATCGGGAGTTTCGCTCAAACTTGCTTTGCAGGTGATTGCAAGGCTGTTGCTGCTGTTTTGGCTGAGCGCGCGGGCGCAAAGAAGTGTCGCAAGCGGGTGCTTGCCATTTCGTCTTAAGATCTCTGCATAGGTTGCAAGCACAAATTGATCCCATGGAGCTTCACAGTAGGCATCTTGGGCCCACTTGCGTGCTTCCTTGTCATTTTTTGCATCTAAAAGATAGAGTGCCTTGCATGCAAGAAGGTGGGGATGTTCGGGAAAATCATTGAGCATTCTGTCAATAAGCTGAAGGCCTGGTTTCGGATTTGCCTTTACACCGTAGGCGCCTTGACGAAGGAGTTCAGCATAGGCAACCACTGCGGGAATAAACTGACCATTGAGTTCAATCGCTTTTTCAAGCCACTCAAGCGCCTGACCTTTTTCAGCCTCTTCACTTTCAAGAAGAGCCACTGCTGCAAGAGTAAGAGATGCTGGTGACTCTTGCTGAAGCTTTTCACGTATTACCTGCATACTATTTACGGCTACAATTTCAGTTTCCTGAGTTCTTCTAAAGATCCAGCCTGAGTTTTTTTCAACTTCAACTTTTTCTTCCCAGCATGAACTGCAGCAAAAGTCTACCAATGTTATAGGGTAGTTAAGCGTCATAAGACTTTGATAGCTTAAAGAACATTCTGCAACGTGAAGAACAGAGAGGTTATTGTCTTTTGCTAAGAATGCTGCAAGGCCTTCATCGGATATTGCAGTGGCTGACGCATACAATATGGTGACTGCTTGGGGCACTTTTACAAGTACAGTATCGGTAAAGGTTTTAATCCGTTCCACGTTAAGCTCTGTTAGATGTGGGCAGCAATCGAGAATTTCTAAGAGAGTTTCTTCAGTATACGGAAAATCAATTGTCAATGACTTTATGGGTCCTAGAGCCTGCTGGGCAAGAGTGAGCTCTTCAACGACAACTGGGCCTCTTAGCGTAAGTGAAAGAGAGTCGATCTCTGGATGGAGTGCTTTAATTGTCTGAAACGCTTCAAGCGTAAGCTCGTTAGTTGAATTGGCAATCAGCTCAGAAACAAGGTGTGAAGCTCCAGCAAGGGGCTCTCCTCGTTTTTGGCCAAAAAGGCATGTGCGGGCCACGTCAACTACCTGTGCTGTAACAAGGCTATCGAGTCTATTATAGAGAGTTGTGATTGATTGTGTATATTTTATGGGTAAGAGTTGAGATCTATTTTGGTGTGCAAGATTAAGCTCTTGAATAAGTGCCAATATAATTTCTTGAGCATTATTTCTACTTTGAATATCGCTTACAAGGCGGTCTAGGCCTGATCCATTTTGTGAAAGGGCAACAACTTGCTGTATAAGATTACGATCTATTACTGATGTCATAAAAGACTCCTTTGTTATGAGCCAACGCTAACGCTTCGCTCATTTGGAGTCAATATTTGTTATCTAAAATCGTCTTTGAGTTCGAGTGTAATGTGGATTGCTTCGCGTGCGATTTCGGTAAAAATTTCGCTCGCGGCATTGTGGATATTGGTACGAAAGCTATCGAGATAGCGGTCTTGATCTTTTTGGGATACAAACCGGATTTTAAGCTCTTCTGTTAGAAACGCAATAAGGGCAGGCCGATTAATCTCTATAGATATGTGAAGGCTGTTGCTATTAACCAGCACATGGCAGTCGGAGACTGGTCGATGGGTCATAAGCATATCTGAAAAGCGCTTTGCAAAGAGGCTGTAATGCTGCTGATCTGAGGCAGAATGGTGAGCAGGTGGATTTGTGGTATGCACCTCTATAGCATGGCCTTGAAGGCTTAGTAGGAGTAAGAGAACGATATATTTCATACAAATAATTATATACTTTTCAGGGGTTAAAGTCAATAGCAGAAAATTGCACTTTTTTGTACTGTTATGACTTACCACGTTGGGAGTGAAATATGGCTAATATGCTGATGGTCCTATTACTTGTCCTCGCTACATCCTGCTCACAGACAAATTCAGGGGCAAAAAAGCAGGTTACAGAACTTTTTCGGCGTGCTGATGTAACGGTAAATGGAAACCAGCCCTGGGATATACAGGTCCATAATGATGCCTTTTATGACCGCGTCATGACCGGGGGGTCGCTTGCCCTTGGAGAGACCTATATGGAAGGCATGTGGGATTCGCCTCATGTTGATCAGTTCATCTATCATCTATTGCAGTCAGATATTCATGAGGAGGCGGCCGATCCATGGGAAGCTCGCTGGACCTACCTTAAAGCCTATTTACTCAATCTTCAGGATAAAATTGGCTCAAAACAGGTGATTGATGAGCATTATCAGCTTGGTAATGATCTCTATGAAGCTATGCTTGATCCTCTCATGGTTTATAGCTGTGCCTACTGGAAAGATGCAGATACTCTTGCACAAGCTCAGGAGGCAAAGTTTGATCTTATCTGCCGAAAATTAGGTTTACAACCAGGGATGAAGGTGCTTGATATTGGCTGCGGTTGGGGTGGGTTTGAAAAGTATGCAGCAGAGCACTACAAAGTATCGATGGTAGGCGTAACATTATCAGAAAATCAGGCACAATTTGGCCGTAAGGCATGCCAGGGACTACCTGTTGAAATTTTGGTTAAAGATTACCGCGATGTGCATGGTCAGTTTGACCGAATACTTTCTATAGGTATGTTTGAACATGTCGGCAAAAAGAACTTCGATGAGTTTATGGAGGTTGCAAGCCGCTGCTTAAAGCCTGATGGAATCTTTTTGCTCCACACAATAGGCAGCAATAGCTCAACGCTTGTTACCGATCCGTGGATCCACAAGTACATTTTTCCAAATGGCAATTTACCTTCAATTGCGCAGATTGGCGATTCTATTGAAAACATCTTTGTGATGGAAGATTGGCACAACTTTGGCGCCTACTACGACAGAACGCTTATGGCTTGGTATGACAACTTTGAAAAAGCGTGGCCAGAGCTTAAAAGTAAGTATGGAGAGCGCTTTTATCGCATGTGGAAGTACTATCTGCTTTCCTGTGCTGGAAGCTTTCGCGCTCGCGAAATCCAGCTTTGGCAGATTGTGCTCTCCAAAGATGGCGTCGAGAAGGGCTATACTTCTATTAGGTAATCGTTAAGAGCCCATGCCCTTGCCCTTGCCCGAATTATTTTATTTCTTAATCAAAAACACCCAATTGGAATAATTAAAAAATGGGCAAGGGCAAGGGCATGGGCAAGGGCAAGGGGCTCTTAATCTCTTTTATTCCTTGGAGAGTGACCAGATGAAGCCGAGGGTGGTTACGCCTGTGATAAAGAGGTTGATGCCCACCAGCATGCCAAGAATCCAGGATGCTTGACTTGGCCAAAGACCCAAAATTAACGCGGCTAAGATAAGTGATAACACGCCACTTGTAAGAATCCAACCCCAGCTCTTTAACGGCTTGATCTGAAAGGCGCCATAGACCTTTACCACGCCATCTAAAAAGAAGTAGAATGCAAGGAGTAAGGTAAGTGTAAGAATACCTGACATTGGGTAGACAAAGAGCAATATGCCGAGTACAAGATAGAGTATCGAGCTAAAAATGGAGGCTGTTCTGTTTGGCATATCAGGTGTTGCAATCGAGCGATAGCCAAGAGCAACAGCGCCTAAAATAAAGAGCCAGCCAAAGAAGTAGTCGAGCGTAAGCGAGAAAAATTGCGGAAGTGCCATCCCTAAAATACCGAGAAGCGTAAAAAGAATACCTTCGGCAATGAAGAGATTTTTGTATGTTTTAATAAGATGAACAAGTGGGTTGTTTTGCATGGTGTACCTTCTAATGTTTTTTTTCTTGCATAATTTATTCTATAGATCTATGTCAAGAGTATATGGAGATTTTTTATGAAAAAAATTGCTTTAGTTTTACTTTCAGTCTCTTTTTTTGCGAGCTGCAGCCGCGAAACTTCACCTGACGTTTATGATGACCAAAATTTTGGCGCTGCAGAAACAACCTACCTTGGCACTATCCTTGAAATGCACGAGGTGCATGTGCAAAATGGCGAAGGACTTCAAGACAATACAACGGGTATGGTTGGTGGCGGAGTGGCGGGTGCGTTACTTGGTTCCACTATTGGCAAAGGTGACGGCTCTGTTGTTGCTGCAGTAGCTGGTGGCCTTCTTGGTGCAACGGGCGGTGCAGCTTTAGAAGATCATCTCCGCAAGAGTAAAGCGATGCGTTATATCGTTCAGCTTGATAATGGTGAATTAAAAACTATTGTGCAAAGCATAGAACCTCGTATGCACCCTGGTGAAAAAGTGTATGTGATGATCTCAAACAGCGGAAGATCGAGAATAATTAGAAAATAAGTGCGAACTAATCTATACTGTCCTCGAAATGTCGGGGGTATTATGGCGATATGTCTCTGTTCGGGTGTGTATCAGGATGAGCGCGATGGGCTATCTGAACGTCAAATAGACGCTATTTTACTCTCTGGACGTAGCTATGATCTTGCTAGCTGCCTAAAAACAGGCGGCGCTCTCATTTTTCCCCATACCTATATTCTTGAATGCGGCAGCTATATAGCTGCATGTGTGCATGCGGCATTGGATAGTGGGGCAGATCATTGCCTTGCACTTGGCGTGCTTCACTCTTTTGGTGATACGTTAGGTGCCGCACGCAGACAAGAGAGGGTAGATCATCCTTTACGTATGGTACATGGCCCACATCGTCCTCCTGGAGAATATTGGAAGAGTGAATATTCTCTTTTAAGCTTTATCTTTCTCTGGGAAGAGGAGATAAAGCGACGCGGCATTCGTGCGCCAAAGCTTTCTATTCGCTTTCCCTACCTTGTAGCAAAAAGTCCTTCGACCCTTCCAGGAATGGATGAGCTTGAGGCTATTGCAAAAGATGCCTGCATTGTAGCTACAGCAGACCTTTGTCATCATGGCCTCGCCTATAACTCAGAAAATCCCTATAGCATGAATGAAGGGGCCGATTTTGCCAAAAAATCTATCGAAGAAAATCTTGCACTTCTTCAGACCGGCGATTATGCACGCTACTACGCGCACTGCCAGAAGATCAAAAGTGACTCTTACGATATCGGGCCAACCCTGAGACATCTTGTAGGCCCATTTACTCCAAAAATTCACGACATGACCTTGGTAGATACTGCGCCACTCTATGAAGGATTTGTATCTCCCAGCTGGGTTGCCGCATCACTTGTTACCATGGAAAAATTATGAAACTACTCCTTCTTTTGCTCTCGTTTACAGCGTTACTGCAGGCGGATCGTCCCCTTGGGCTTACCTCTCTCACCGTAGAGCTGCCCGAAACAAAGCTGAAAGGTACAGGCGAGGTGCCAGAATGGCTTTCAGGTACGCTTATTCGTAATGGCCCTGCGCTCTTTAACGTGGGGGAAAAGTACGTTACACACTGGTTTGACGGGCTTGCCATGCTCCATTCGTTTCGCTTTAACCATGGCGAGGTGATCTATGCTAATAGGTTTTTGCGCACATCAGCCTACGAGACGATGGTTGTTGATAAAAGTCTCGATTTTGCAGGCTTTGGTCAGGCAGGTAGCAAAACAGAAACGGCCTTTATTCCTAATGCTAACGTTAATGTAGCCCGTTTTGCCAATAACTTGGTTGCGCTGACCGAAATACCGCTTCCGGTAATCTTTGACAAGAGCACGCTCGATACTGTAGGTCTTTTTTCCTATAACGATATGCTGCCAAAGAGCAAAATTTGGGAATGTGCCCATCCTCATTATGATGCGAAGAGTGGTGATGTGATAAACTACCAGGTGCAGTTTTTTCCAGAAGCAAAGTATGTGCTCTATACTATGAAGAAGGGCTCATCTGTTCGTGAGGTTATAGCAGAGATTCCTGTCAAACAGCCTGCCTACATGCATAGCTTTGCAATGACAGAGAAGTATCTCATTTTAGTAGAATTTCCACTCCTTATAAACCCTCAAGATCTTCTCAAGGGTGGTTCATTTAGCAGCCACTATAAATGGCAGGCAGGTAAACAGATGCGCATTTTGCTTGTAAGCCGCGAAAAACAGCAGCTTGCAGGTGAGTTTTGGGCAGATCCTGTCTTTGCTTGGCACCATATAAATAGCTACGAAGAAGATGGCACGCTCTACATCGACATGGCAGCCTATGAAGATGCCACTGGGTTTGGCTATGCACCAGATCTTGTGGATGATCCTGAACATAAGCTGAGCGCGAGGTTTGTGCGCTATAAGGTGGATCTTGCCACCAAAAACGTTGTTAAAGAGGCGCTTGGTTCATCTATAGAAATGCCGCGGATTAACTATGATCGCTGTAATGGTAAGCAGTACAACTTTGTCTATGGGTATGATGATTATGGGCAGTTAAAGGGGCTTAAAAAGCGTGGCCTTGTGAAGATAGATGTGAGAACAAAGCTTCTGGTGAGCTGGTCACAGGATGACTGTATTGCTGAAGAGCCTGTTTTTGTAGCAAAGCCTGATGCAAAAAGCGAAGATGATGGGGTAGTGCTCTCTGTTGTGCTTGATACGAAGGCCAAAACTTCCTTCTTGCTTATACTTGATGCAAGAAAGTTTACGGAGCTTGGTCGTGTTATAGCGCCGCATCACATACCCTATGGCCTCCACGGAGAGTTTTTCCCTAAATAAATAGGGGTGGCTTTTTGCAAAACTCATCCCTTGCCCCTGCCCGTGCCCGCTAATTTAAACCATTCCACTAAAGCCCTCTTGAGTGCGGCATTATAACGCCCTCAAGAGGGCTCTAGTGGAAATAAAATTAAANNTAATTCGGGCAAGGGCAAGGGCAGGGGCAAGGGCAGGGGTGCGTTACCCTCGTTCATGGTGTGTGTATTTAAGATTGCATATAATTAATAATTAAAATATAATGTTCCTTTACTTAAGGAGATTATATGCATTTTGTTTTAGTATTGGTATGTCTCTTGTTTACAGGCTGTGCCACTATTATTAATGGTCCAGATCAAAAGGTCACCATTCTCTCAGAGCCGCCAGGCGCTCACATTGCCATTAATGGTGTTGAAGCCGGCTACACACCAGCGACTTTTAAAATTATTCGTGCAAAAGACCATGTCGTAACCCTCTCTATGGAAGGCTACCACACTCATGATGAGGAGCTTATACGCCAGCTCTCAGGCGTAACGGCTTTCTATATTTTACCTGGTGGACTTGCTAGTATGGCGGTTGATAGTGCTCAGGGAACATTATGGTGCTTTGAAGATGAGGTAAAGGTCGAACTAAAAGAATTATTCGACCCTGATACTATCATCGCCAAACAGATGAAGCTACTTAAGCAGCTCGATGTCAAAAATGAGTGTTGAGTTTGCGGGGATTATATTTCCAATAGAACGGTTGCCGTAAGCAAGCTCTGGCGGAATAATAACGCGGCGCTTTTCGCCGATATGCATATCTGCAACCGATTCGTCCCAGCCTTTAATTACTTGGCCTTTGCCAAGAACAAAGACAAAAGGCTCATCACGATCGTAGCTTGAATCAAACTTTTTACCGGGTTGGCCATTTTCACTCAGCCAACCTGTATACTGCACAAATACCTGGTGACCTTTAATAGCTTTTGGAGCATCTGGTGCGCTTTTGAGTATTTGGTAGCTAATGCCTGATTGGGTAGTCTTCATGCTTTCCTGTGCTGTTGGGTGTGTGGCGCTCGCAAGAATAATACAAAGGCCAGTCCCGATCACGACGAGAAAAGCTATGATGATGCCTACTGCTTTACGAGAGTGCTGTTTGATATGCTGTTTCATATGTCCAACAAATCTAGCAGACTTGCAAAATTTGCAAAAGCTATTTCGTTAGCGGCTGTGCATGTTCAATCGTAGCAGGCTTTTGAGCGGGTTTTGTGTGGCTTCTATGATAGTTTTCAAGCAAAAGCCAACCAATGCCTGCTAATACAACAACAAGAATAATCACATCGCGTCTGGGCATACAACACCTTTCGTTTTTTCATACCAATACCCAAACTCCCAACAAACATCAACAATATTCGATGCGGACTTTTCTTATTCTTGGAAGCCTTTCGCAAAATTCACTCCTTGCCCCTGCCCCTGCCCTTGCCCGTGCCCCCTAATTTCAATTATTCCGCTATAGCCCTCTTGAGGGCGATATTATAACGCCCCTAAAAGGGGCTCTAGTGGAAATAAAATTCAAATAATTCGGGCAAGGTCAAGGGCAAGGGCAAGGGCAAGGGATAAGAGACTCATAAGATCAACTTATCTTGCGAAGGGGATGCGGGTTTCGCATTCGAGATCGTAGGAGGTGAGGGGCTCCTTGTGGTAGGCAAGGCCCGCAATCATCGCCGCATTATCCAGGCAAAGGTCAAGGTTTGGCCAATAGATTGGAATGGAGAGGTGCTCACTCAAAAGTAGTCGTAGCCGCTTGTTGAGCGTAACGCCGCCGCCAATGTAGAGCGCTTTGTAATTACCTCGATCTAGCGCAAGCTTGGCTTTTTGTATCACGTCTGTAAAAACGGCTTCTTGAAAGCAGCAAGAAATATCAGCAATATCTTGCTCGGAGAGCGGTTTAGGCATGTCTCGAATTGTGTAGAGGACGGATGTTTTGATGCCGCTAAACGAAAAGTTCAACGGGTTAGATTTTACGCGGCCAGCTTTAAAGTGAAAGCGGCTTAAATTGCCTCGTAGGGCTCTTTGTTCAATATTTGGTCCACCAGGATAGGCAAGGCCCACCATCTTAGCTACTTTATCAAATGACTCGCCAATGGCATCATCAACTGTTTCACCAATAAGTTTGTAGTTGCCGATTCCTTGCATCTCAACCAGGCTTGTGTGTCCTCCAGAAAGCACTGCACCAAGGGCAGGAAGTGTTGGTGCACCATGGGACATAATGGCCGCATAGAGGTGCGCCTCAATGTGATTGACCCCAATGAGGGGGATGTTGCGGCTTATGGCAAGCGCTTTTGCAAAGTGCATGCCGATAAGCAGTGCGCCAATAAGCCCAGGACCCTTTGCGACGGCGATAGCATCGATCTGATCGAGGGTGACGTTGGCATTTTCAAGCGCTGCCTGCAAAACAGGAGCGATGATGTCGATATGGCGTCTGCAAGCAAGCTCAGGTACAACACCGCCAAATTCTCTATGGAGGTCAATTTGAGAGCTCACCACGTTGGAGAGGATTTTTGTGCCGTCTTCTACAATGGAGCAGGCCGTTTCATCACAAGTTGATTCTATTCCCAAAATACGCATGTATTAAAAAGTCCGAGTAGTGTGCCCGTGCCCATATGCGTTAAGCTAAGCAAAGATAAATGATGGCTTTCACCAGCCTGAAGGGCTGGGTTATAAAAGCCTAGGGCAACGCCCTAGGTATAGATGGAGAAGAATTGCAGGGTGAAGCCCTGCGTTATAGCAACAGATGACGGTTCAAAATGTTTACTATAATGCAGGGCTTCACCCTGCAAAAAAACTTCCTCAGTTTACCTAGGGCGTTGCCCTAGGCTTTTACAACCCAGACTTTCAGTCTGGAAACAGCTGTAATTTCCCTTAGCTTAACGTATATGCGCTCGTTTCAAATTATTTACGTATAATCATAGTGTAAACTGCTTAAATTTACTAGGGTAAAATCAGGCAAGGGCATGGGCAACGGCAAGGGCAGGGGCATGGGCACGGGCAAGGGCAGGGGCAGGGGCAAGGGCAGGGGCAGGGGCAAGGGAAGAATTTTGCAAAAGGCTATTTAGTTAAATGGTCGTGCTTGCATGATATAGAGGCGCTCATCCACAAAAAGCCACTCAATGTCGAGAGTTGTGCGAAAGATTCTCTTTATAGCATGGGCAGCGTTGCCAAGCTTGGTAACTTGAAGATCGCTCAGTACAGGCTTTCCCGCATGCGGGTTAGGGACTGCCTGTATGCCTCCAGCAGGGTCAAGGGTAAGAATCATGCCAGGGGTAAGGCGCGACAGCACTTTTATGCCCTTATTATCAAAATTGTAGATGATCTGCTCAGGAATCATCGCACCATCAACAACCTTTAAGCCCAAGCCATGGGAGGCGTTGATGGTATAGACCTCCATCGTTTCGGTGGGGTCAAAGATGTCCTTGGTTACAAGTACGCCAGCAGAAGTTGCCGCAATTGAGGGCTGTATAAGTACGCCAGCGTACACCTCGTTGTGGGCGATTTTGCAACGCGTGCGCTCTTTGTAGGCTTTATCACTCCAGACACTTGCCCATACGGCTTTTATGGCATCTTCAAGGTCGTTAGTATTGGGTACTGTTTCGTAAAGGCCAGCGCCGCTAAAGTTTGGGAGGTCTTCAGCATTTGTAGAGCTTCTCACAAAGGCGTGCGATATGGGGATTTGTAAAAGCGACTTGTCAATAGGGTATGAGCGTATCTTTTGTCGTATTGTAGCAAGATCATCGTTGACGATATCAACCTTTGCTTCCTTAAGGTGTTTGTCATAGTAGTAAAAGGGGATGGCATAGCCATCGATGCTATACTGCACACACTCCCCAAGATTTGCAGCTTTAGTGCCATAGGATTTGCAGTCGGCTCTTCGTAATAGACGAAGAGGCTTTATAGCCTTTTCAGCAAGATCTGCTTTTGGAATGCGTATGGGTTTTACGGTTTTGACAATAGTGTCAGCATCTGTTGCGAGCCTTAGCTCATAGCCAGAGGCAGATGTTTTAAAATAGACAAGCTTGCCATCAAGTTCACTATACGAAAAGTTTTTAATAGCCGCATGTGGGATATCCCAGGTTCTTGCGCGTAATGCCAGGTGCGATAGGGGGGTAGAAAACTGCTCTGTAATAATGCCTGCAACGGGTGAGATGTCGGCAAGGGCTTCCGAAAGAACAATAATTTCATCCTCTTGCCAATCTGTCATTTTGCCTATACGCAAGATGCCAACATTTTCTGCTGCATGCAGAAGCTGATAATGGCCAGTTCTATAAAGCTCATCGTTTGTAATAAAGGGGATATTGTCTGTACAGAGTACCTCCTGAGCGGTAGAGGTGGGGCGAAAGTGAACAGAGTCTGCAAGATAGAATGTGGTTTTGAGGGCGTGAAAGGCCTGTTCAAGGTGTGCAGCTGACGCTTTATCGCCCTCCCAAAGTGTAAGCGTCCATAAATCTTGTTGGAGGTGATGTACCAGGCTGCAATAGAGAAACCGTTTATTCTCTTCATAGTTTTGTATGTATTCTTCAAACGTTAAGCCAAACTTCTCTACAACAAAATCTCTATGGAGCGGGTATTGTGCAACATCAAGGTAGTAGACATCATCTGTAGTAAGATCAACCACAAACTTTGTATAGCGCTCGCCATTAATTTCGGTTGAATAGGCTTCGAATTCTTTATATGAAGATATATCTGCAAAGAGATAGCTTTGTAAAAATAATAAGAATAGTATTGCTTTCATGGCAAACTACTATACCATAAAGCCTTTAGTGTTGGAAATAGCTTTGGAAAGAGCCAAGATTCTTTTTGTTATAAATAGTGCATGCAAAATTGTACGGCACTCGCTAAGATGAGCAGAATCGTAATATTTAAGGAGAATAATTTATGCAATCACCATCATTACTTCCTCCAGGCTCAATTGATCGCTATTCACTTGAGTCTAACACTCCAAGAGATCAATATAAAAAGTCCGTTGAAGAATGTAGTAAAATGGCAGTTTCTGCTACGCAACAGTATGAAGTAAGTCATAATTTGGATGATCTATTTGAAGCGACAGAAAAGATTACTATGTTATTTGCTTCGCTTTCAATAGAAATAAAACGAGATCCGAATGCAGACTCCCAAGCAGTTGAGGATCTAAGCGCATTACAGCTTAGGGTTCTAACTGAAAAAGATACTTCTGCAAGAAGAGCCTTTGAGGAAAATAATTTATCTGTAGCAAGGGAGACTTTTCAACAGCTGGCGAATGCCCACAAACGACATCAGAGCTCAGATAGAGCGTACTATATCAACGCCTGTGTATTTGGTATCAACGTAAAAAGTTTCGAAGGATCTTCTCTTTTACCAAAAGATGGTTCAGCCATAGACGCTCAATTACATGAACAGGTACGAGGTGCAATTGGTGAGCTGAAGAGGCGCGAAAACAACTCTATAGCCCATGCTTTTGTTGGCTGGCGGACGAATGTTCGTGATGCGATTTTGCAATTTCTCCATAAGCAGAAGCTCGAGGCTGATGAGGTAGTGCAAGGTCTTCGAAGAGAGATGGATACGCTTACGGCTGAGATTTCCAAAACGCTTACAGTTCAAAACCTGCAAAATAGCAGAAATTTTGCCTCTTATCTTCAGCAGCTAACTCGAGTTCAAGAAAGGTTTGAGAGTATTGGCCGAAGACTTGAGGCTTGCATTCAAGTAAATGGGCTCTTGGCAGATCTCTATGGCGAACTTAGGGTAGAATATGTAAATAACTATGCTGAAGCTAACGCCTTTTATCAAACATGGAAGACACTGAACGAAAGTGCAATTGCCTTACTTAGCCAGCTTAATAACGCCTATTATACCGAAGAAAAAAACCAAATTCTTATAGATTGGATTCGAACGAATATCCTGCACTATCATGCCGCGAAGTTGTCTCCACTGCATAACTGGGCCCTCTCATTTTTAGGAAAGTTTTTTATTACGTGTGATCTTTCACAAGATGGTCTTGATGCAGCTGTCGCGCTCTTTAGAGAATTTCCGCAGCATTTACTGAAACATTGCAGAGATGTTGATGTTGAGCTTCAGCTTAATGGCGGTCAAATCGAAATGAGCCATCTAAAGCTTGCAGTAATTTCTGATAGGATGAAAGAAGAGCAGTGTACTGTGGGTGCAATTAAAGGGTTACACACTAAGCCCTGGCTTTCGTGTGGCAAAAAACAGGGTAAGCCGCGACTTGTGTTGCCGCTTACAATTTCGAATGCTGACGGCCATGCGGTTCATGATCGCTCTGTAGTGATGACGAGGCTTTTAGATGTTCTTCAAAATAATAAATATCAAGAACTGCTTCAACTTGACACCGAACAGAGAGTCGCACTATTTGAATGTGCTCACTACATCCTCCGTATGCCGGCTTCGATTACCAATTTATGGATAGAATTGGTGAATACGCACGAGTTTCGATCGAATCTTTCAATGCTTCAGTGGCTGAGATTTGCTCAAGCAAGTGGTGTCGTTTTGCCCTATAATGATCTTGGCATGCTTTTTGAACGATGTACTGCAGAAGAGTTTGGCAAGTGGATATCGCTTTATGATAAGAGCCGAGTAAAAGTAAATGCTAATGATCACCATATGCTTTTTTCTGCTTCTTTTGAACTGGCACAAAAACTGCTCTTAGATAAAGCAAACCATTTTACCGATAAAGAGGTAGAGGCGATATTTGCCTATCTTGCAGATCGCTATCTCGAACTCAAAGAAATGAATAATCAAAGGGTGAGAAAAGATCTTCTTGATTCACAAATGATTACGCTTGCCTGTCTCTGTATAGCAAGAACTGGGAAACTTCAGCCCCATCCAGTTATACAAGACCTTACAATGCTCTACACTGATTCGCTTGAAAAGACAAAAGAGGTGTTTACAAAACCAGTTATTCAATGGCTTGAGACAGTAATCTATCCAAAATTGAGAATGCTGGCTCTTGATAGGGGTGTGCAAACTCAAGGTCTAGGTGATTTTTCAAAATGTAGAAGTCTTGAGACTTTTGGCTTGGCAGAGCCAGATGGTGAGATCGAGCTTAAACATTTTATGCAAAATCCTGTTACGAAGATGCAGCTTGCAGGTGGAACTCTTGACATGAAACAGGTCGCAAAGTTTCCTGTACGCGTACTTCATCTTGCTTCTGTTAAAGGGGTAATAGCATTTGAAGATTGTCGTGAACTTGCGAAGGAACTTGTTGAGTTAGATTGTAGAGATGTCTGGTTTCCGAAGGGAGCATTATCGTGGGTTGCCGAGAGTGATGTATTAACTACACTTTCTATAAAACCAGTCTCAAATTGTATTGTGGGGTCACTTGCAAACGGGGTGAGGGTTCATAATAGCTCTAGTTTGCGCAATTTAGAACTTATCATCGAATCATTTGATAACGAGCCAGATCTCATTGCATCTTTGAAGAACCTACTCAGGTCGTTTCCTACACTTTCCACAATAACCCTAAAAGGTCAATATGATGGCTCATTTTTAGCGGCACTTTTGGAAGAGCGAAGAGTAGATAATCAGATTGAAACCCTACGTATTACACACAATCAAAGCACAAACTTAGGATTGCTTGTACACTTTAAAAAGTTGAAAAACCTTACTTTTTACTCTGATGAGATTCCACGTTTAGATGGGCTTGAATTGGGCTTTAAGTCGTTTACTACAATTACCTCTCGGGAAGATGAATATAAAACGGCGCTCTGAAGAGCGCCTATTTAACAAGCTTGAGGAGCTGCTGGAGGTTGGCTTTAACGGCTTTTTGCTCACCTGGTTCAAGACCGTCATCAACTAATGCAAGCACATCTGCAATTTTCTCTTTCATTGCGGGGTCGCTCGGGTTAAATTCATCGGCAAGAGCTTTGTAGGCCTCTTCGCCATCCCAGCCAAAGAATTCACTTGAGCGTATGTTGCCAAGGATTATGTTGAGGGCAGGGGCTGCTTTTAGCAGTCCAAAACCTTCTCGAAGAAGGTAGCTATAGCCATCTTGAATCTGTTTAGCGTCATCATAAAAGCGATCTGGGTCTGGCTCAATATCGATTTCTAATTCGCTTGTCAGCTCTTCAAGGTCCTCTGCTTCAAATTCCTCAGAAAGAAAGAGAGGAAAACGCTCCTTGATGGTTTCAACGAGTTGACGTAATCCTTCTTCAGAGTAGTCTTTAGGAAGTTCTTTTATGGCAGTAAGGATGCGCGCGTGAAACTCTTTAATATCTGCAAGCCGAGCCCGTATGGCTTTTGCGGCCTCTTCAAACTTATTGGCATTTGAAAAGGCAACCATGTGTGGTTCGAGCGCTTCTCTAACAGGATCGCGCTTTTTGGTGCGAAGTTCCACCTGTGTTGGAGCAGGGCGATCTATATGCACTAGAGGTTTTTGGGCCTCTTCGAAGAGCGCCTGTAAAAATGGATAGGTGGTCAGTTCTTTAGCATATTCCTGACCAAGAGTTGCAAGCTGGGCAGTTCGCATTTTTGGGTAAATTTCCTTTAAAACATCCTGGGCGCGGCCGTTAAAGTCTGCCTCTAGTGAACCGATAGTAGTTCTGAGGGCGGAAATTTTGCTTTGAAGCTCTTCTTCAGAAGTAAGCGCTTTTAGTGCCTGGAGTTCAAATTTGAGCGCCTTCACAACCTCTTCAGCAAGATCACCCTTAAAGCCCTCAATTACAGGTTGAGCTTCCTTATCAAACTCGTTATAGAGTGCCTGTAGGTTTTGAGCTTTCTTTCGAGCTGCTTGCTGCACCTGAGCAATATCTTCACGTCGCTTAACACCGACAGCATAGACTGCTTCGAAGGCCTGGGCTTTTTCTTTTACAACTGTATCGAAGTTTTTAACCAGCTCTTTTGCCTCCTCTAACGTCGTAGGGAGGGTGATTTTTATGATGTCAGCTGCTTGCTTAAAGAGATCATCGAACTGTTGAATTTCTAAGGCTTTTGAAAGAATAGGCTTTTTTACATCCTTTATCTCAACTGTAGATTCATCGCCAGTATCAGCTAGCCCTTTACGACGGTTAAGAATTTGAGCTTGGGCATTTGCTAGGTTATCCCGAAGAGCTGCTTTATGTCCCTCAAGCATGTTTTTTTCGTAGTTTGTGATTTTTTGTACGAGTGCCTTTTCTACTTTTTCTACATCTTTGCGGTTTTCAGAAGTAATGCCCTTTTCAATAGCTTGTAGAGACTCTTTGAGTGCATCAATTCCAACACACACTTGAGCGGGCTTTGCTTCAAATTGCGAAAAAAGCTTCATGTAGTTTTCGTGGTGGGAACGTAGTCCATCAGCATGTTCCTGCCATTCATTTACAACCGGTTTTGCAACTGCTCGGGCGCGGGCGATGGCATCGGGGCATGTCTCTATAATTTCTGCGCACTCTTCAAACCTATGCTCTTTCATTAAATCGTCAAGATCAGCTCTTTTGAGATCAAGGACAAGTCCCAGAGTATTACGTTCTTCACTCTCTGGAAGCAAATTTAACTGTGAGCGCGCATCGTTAAGTCTTTCGATCATGCTATTCACTTTTTTACATTCTCGCTCAACCTCTTCGATCTGTTCATAAATTTCCTCGAGATTTGCATCGGGGTCTTCGAGCATTGGAAGAAACGATTCAAAAGCAGGTGCATAGGTGCGTCTCATGGCAGTGTCTAGTCGTTCTTTACAGCGGTCACGAAGTCCACTATCTTCAACGGGGGGCTCAACGTCTTTTCCTGGAGGTGTATCTACGTCGCCAAGAATCTCTGTACCTAAGCGAGAGACCTTTATTGTAAGGAGCTTTCCAGAACCTGTATTGAGGATGATCGCGTTGACCACATCTCGCACAACTCTTCCTTTTTCATTATCAGGGAGCTGTTCATCGCGAAGTAATTTTATCGCTGTTTTCAGCTGGGTGTGGGCCTTTGTACTCATGCCAAAGAGCTTTCTAAAAAAGTGCACAAGTCCCCATGCAAAGGGCTTTGCCTTAAACTCCACAACGGTTTTTCCATCAATCTCTTTTGCGGTAAGAAAGAATTTTTTAGTGATTTTTTGGATAACTTGATCTTTTTCATCTCCATTATCCAGAATCTGTGCAAGGTCTTCGGCGCCAAACTTTGCTTCCAGTGCTTGATACATCGAATCGATTGACATATCCACACCTCCTTTGAGTATTATCCCTATTGTAACACTAGATAATAATTAATTGAAAACGCGGACTGGATTGTGATTTAAGTTATTTAGAATGAGTCTGTTACGATGAATGCTGGGGTTTCTTTGCCCTGGATGGCCTGAGCTGGATAGAGCGTCTGGTCTTTACTCTCTAAAACTTCGTGGAGGATTTTCTGCTTTTTAGCACCTGTTGCTATCAGCACGATGTTGCGAGAGCTATTGATACAAGGGAAGGTCATCGTCATGCGCCAGGTTTTTAGCGATGGCACATAATTGGCAACAACAAGTCGGTCTTTAATCTTAAGTGCCTCAGTTCCAGGGAATAACGACGCGGTATGGCCATCTTCACCCAGCCCAAGGTAGCAAAGATCAAGTTTGCCCTCAGCGGCGTGCTCTTGAATAAGGTTTGCATATTCACGGGCAGCTTCATCGCGGTCTTCACGCTCTGCTTCCATCCGAAACGCTTTAGCCTTATTAAAGGGCGCTTTAGAGAAGTACTTCATTGCCATGCCGTAATTAGAATCGGCATCAGTTGGCTTGCAGGCGCGCTCATCGCTCCAAAAAAGGCATATTTTTGACCAATCTAAAGCTTTTGCCTCTTCTGACTGGGTGAGCGCTTCATAAAACTTCTTAGGAGTGCTTCCGCCAGAGAGCGCAACCGTAAAATTGCCATGAGTATCAATTGCAAAATTGGCCTCGTCAACAAAGTGTACGATGCAAAAGTCGATCACCTTTTCTTCGCTGTCGAGACTAATAAGCGAGCGCATTAGAGCCCTTGCCCCCACGCTGGATTGTTCAGAGCGTGAAGCATAGCAGGGTAGTGCTCACTTGGTGGCTGATAGAAGATCTCGTTTACAAGAGCGGTACCTTTTTGGTAGTTCTGTAAAAAGATCGTGTAGGGCATTTCGCAGCGCTCTAAAGTAGATGCATGAACGGTCACAAGCTGGCGATCTCGCTCGTGAGAGAGCAGGTAGTGTGCTTCAGCATGGGTCATCACTTCGATAGAGAAGATGGCGCCGGTATCAAGAATGTCAGTATCTTTTGGTGCTATTGTTACTGTAATGGAGTTTTGGTGCGATCTATAATGAATCGCAATGTGACCATCGAGTTTTTCTACGCTATCTAATGTCCAGCCAAGCTGTGCTGCAAGCCACGCCTGCAGATAGAGAGCTTGTATTTCATCTTGCGGCTGAGAATTGAGCGCACGGCCTGCAAAAGAGATGGAAATGGTGCGAGCTTGATTAAGCTGGTCTATTTTATCATCGCCATAAAAGACGCGTGCCATTACATCTCTCCAGCCTTTGACACGACCCCAGTTTACATCCACAAGTGAGCCTGTAGCATCGTGCATCATCGTGAGCACTCGTTCACTAAAACGCTGAAGGTTATCAATGCTTTCGCAGTCAAAGATCACGCGGTTGGCATATTTTTGGATCTGAGGCAAAATCACATGGTCCTGTGTTGGATCATGGCCCATCAAAATATAGACGGGAAGGTCGGGCATGATGTTTGGCAGAAGCAAAAACGGTACTTTATGCAGCTGGTTTATCGATGAGGTTATAGTAAACTGATCGAAGCAGACACGAGTATCACCGCTACCTATAGACTGTATTGTGTGTTCGGTTTTAAAAAAATCGGCCTGATTGGATTGATCAGACTGCACAAAAAGCACGCGGCATGGAAATTTTTCCGTAACAATGCGCACAAGCTCCTGGCACATGAGGCCACGCTGAAGGTTGTCAGCAATCACAATTAAGTTAAAGAGCGATGCCTTGATAAGGTTTTGGCCTTCTACGGCAACTTCTTGAAAACCGATATCTTGTTGTTCCATTATAAGAATCTCCAGTGTCGTGCCGTTTTTTGCATAAGCTGTTCTGCAGCTTGTGGTCCCCAAGAGCCTGCTGGGTAGTTAGGAAAGTCATGTGGACGCGTTTCGTGCCAGCGATGGATAATAGGTGAGAGCAGTTTCCACGATGCCATTACCTCATCTTCGCGTGCAAAAAGGGTTGAATCACCCAAAATGCAGTCGATAATCAAACGCTCGTATGCTTCTGGAGGCTCTACGCCAAAGTAGGAGCCATAGCGAAAATCCATCCGCACAGGCTGTATGGGGTTGTTAATTCCAGGAACTTTTGAGTTAATGCGTAAGGCTATACCTTCATCAGGCTGTATGCGTATTACGAGGACGTTTGCGTCATCACGTTGACATGATCGGTTAAAAAGCACGCCAGGGGCCTGTTTAAAGACGACGGCAATTTCTGTAGCCTTTTTAGGTAGCCGTTTGCCGGCACGTACATAAAATGGCACACCTGCCCAGCGCCAGTTGTCGATAAAGAGCTGCATAGCTACATAGGTTTCGACATTGGATGCTGGAGCGACGTTATCTTCTTGCCTGTAGCCTTTAACAGCTTCGCCACCAATAAATCCTGGGCCATATTGACCGCGTATCACATGCTGATCGAGGTTGTGGAGGGGAATCGGTCGAATCGAGTGAAGCACTTTTACCTTTTCATCGCGAATGGAATCGGCCTTAATGTCGACAGGGGGTTCCATCGCCACAAGTGATAAAAGCTGCATCACGTGGTTTTGCACGATGTCGCGCATCATGCCGGCTTCTTCCCAAAACTTTCCGCGAGTTCCAACACCCAGATCTTCTGCAACGGTAATTTGGATAGAATCTATGTAGCGGTTATTCCACACCGATTCAAAGATAGCGTTGCCAAAACGCATTACAAGCAGGTTCTGGACAGTTTCTTTACCGAGCCAGTGGTCGATACGGTAGATCTGTTCTTCTTTAAGGTACTTGCCGATGTTTGTCTGTAGCTCATAGGCGCTGTTGAGGTCATGTCCGAAGGGCTTTTCGATAATAACCTTAGACCATTTGCCTTGTGGATTGTCTGTAGGGTAGATAAGTCCGTGGTTGCCGAGCTTTTCGACAATAAGCTCAAAGTTGCTTGGCGGTACCGACAGATAAAAAATGCGGTTGCCTTTTGTGCCAAAGCAGTTGTCGATATCTTGCAGAAACAGTTTTAGTGCTTCATAGCCTTCATCTTTATCAAATTCGGAGATGTGATAAAAGATCTGCTCAGAAAAGCTGTTCCAGATGTTTTGATCGATAGGTTTTACGCGCGAGAACTTATTTATTGCATCGTACATCTCGCCACGAAACTGCTCGTGAGTTTTTTGCCGTCTGGCAAAGCCTACGCAGGCAAAGTGTGAAGGGAGCTGTCCCTCACGTTTGAGGTTGTAGATTGCGGGGAGCAGTTTACGGGCTGTAAGGTCGCCTGTGGCGCCGAAGATAACGAGCACGCACGGGTCAGCAATTTTGCCGGCAGTAGTTTCTTCTAGCGGACTTGTTGTAAAGGGCTTTATCATCATCTGTACACACTCGAAAATAGGTCATTACTCGAGATTCTACCCCGAAAAGAGTGTTAAATCAAGAGGAAATACTAGTTAAGTCTCTCTGGGATTGTAAAAATGGAAGCTACACCTACAAAAACGTCCTTTTTCGCATAACTGCCTCTTCCTTTTTCTACTCGTTTGAATCTATTGCTCGAGAGTTTTTGCCTCTTTGCGCCTCTCGAGCCTTTGCGTTAAAATAGAATCACAGGCTTTAACAAAAACAGGCTTACAGAAAACGGGGTCAAAAACGAGACGGGGTCAGGCCTGACACAAAAAACGGGGTCAAAAACGAAAACGGAAAACGGGGTCAGAAAAGGGGTCAGGCCTGACACAATGACAGTTGATAGGAGAGCGAAGTGTCACAGTGTCAGGCCTGATCCCATTTTTTATTTACCCCATTTCACCCCATTTCTTCACCCCCGCACCCATCATTTTTAAAAGATCAACGCTATTGATGACTTTCTGAATTTTTTTGTGATCAACCGTAGTAGCAAGCAGTCTATTTACGAATGATGGCAATTCATCCTCTACACAAAAACCATCATTTTTCTCTTTTACATACACGGCAGAAAGTTGATTCATAAAATAACCTGCCTTTTCATACCGTCCCTTTTGAAGATTGGCGATCACATTATTTCCAAAACACTTCACATATTCAAGTGGACCAGGTCCAAGATGTTCTAATTTTTCAAGAGTTTCGCTATCTAGTTCTTCATTTGTATCCTCTAAAAGAGTAACCATTCTATTGCAAAGGAGACCCTCTAGGTCATCTCCCTTAAACCCCTCTATGTTTCTCGTCATGGCCATGCGTATTTTTTCATATAAGTCATTAAACATTGAAAACTGGTTGTCAAGTGTATAGTTATCGGGTTTTATAGTAGTGTGGGCGTCTACCATCCGAAAAAACTCCCTAAAAAGGTGGTGGAGTGGTCTTCTTTCGTAGCCGGCCTCCAAAGACGATGGATGAACACCCTTTTCGACAACTTTGGCAACAGTAAGATCGATAAGTCTTCCACGTTCTGCATATAATACTTGTCTATTATTCCTTAAAGTAAGTGGCTTTGTTAGCTGATCTCTTGTTGCTGCAGAGAGCGCGAATTCCTGAGATTCTAGCTCTTTTGATAAATAGGCAATTAAGCAGTCCAGAAATTTAATTGTCTCATTTTGTTTCTGCCTGATTACTTGTACATTGCAGAATCTAGACACTAGTCGCATAACTGCACGATCTTCTTCAGGTACAAATGAAATAATATTTCTCATTAAATTTGCTTCACTAAATACCTTATCAACTGGATTAGCCATAAATTTCTCCTGATTATTATTAAAATAGAATTTTATTTTACCATATGTAAGGATATAAGGATAGGAAATTTAACCGCACATAACACTTAACAACGAATAACCGCACTGAAACGGTCAAAACGGGGTCAAAAACGAAACGGGGTCAGGCTAAAACGGGGTCAGGCTTGGCTGCGGTAGTAAGTTCCAGCCACGGCGTGACGTACAAGAACTGGCGGCATACCTCAGGCGAGACATTAGTACTATCAGTAAAACCGGTGCGTTAGCATTGCATAAAGCACGTACTGATCCTCAACTAGCGAATGAACTCGGGCAACTCAAGAGGCATGCAGAAAACTCAATTGCATAATTGAAAGCCGAAATGCCAAGCCTGACCCCGCGCCTTAGATGGGCAAAGATTCAAGCAACCTCGGAATCTCTTTTATTAAATAAAATGGCACGGTAAGAACCTGGTTTTTGTATGCCAAGGGTCTTGTGGCTATATGAAGACCTATTGGAGAGTTTGGCTTTCTATCAAGAAACGTGCGAAGAGATGTGAGGCGTTTGCCCTGTGCTGCCTTAACTTCTATGGGGACCACTTTGCCATGAACCTG
>JAFEGT010000093.1 GCA_018239765.1 Verrucomicrobiota bacterium | reverse complement strand
AAACCAGGCCGTTGGCCTGAAAACGGATAAGATCGAGTTTTGCAAGAGGCTCTCAAGATTAAGAATTGCTCATTTCCTTGAGCAAATAGTATAAATTGTACAAGCCCATCACCCCTATCGGGCTGCTTGCAAATTCCTATCTCACGTTCATTTTTCTAGATTTGATAGTTCAAGATGCTAAAGCGCTCTCCGACATGCTTAATTGACAATATTTATAATAATAATTATTTTGAATTAAAAAGAGGTGTTTTATGACTACACTTACCTTCGACGGCGCCGTCGCACAAAACTACGATATCGATAAATTCTTGGATGCTAGATTCGCCGGAATCTCCAAAGATCAAGAGATCACTCTCGATTTTTCGAAAGCTCCAAAAGAGGCAAAGCTAAAAAAACATCTCCCCCTTATTTTGGCTAAAATAAAAGATCAAAACGTTGTAAAACTGGACCTCTCTCATGCTGAATTATCGGATCTGGAAGCAGATCAAGTTGCCAAATGTATCAAAACACACCCCACGATTAAAACTGTAGTTCTAAGCCACAATAGAATTCATGATGCAGGAGCCCAGCAGCTTGCCAAGGCAATGGAATCAAACAAAAACGTAGACATTCTGCTTTCAAACAATAGCATATCTACAAGCGGAGCTGTAGCCTACGTAAAAGCAGCTATAGAATCAGATAAAAGGGAAATTGATCTCTCTGGTAATAAATTGGGCGATCTTGGCGCAAAGAACATTGCCTTAGAACTTGCGAAAAAGTCAAACCAAGTAGAAATGCTTATTCTGAAACATAATGGAATCGGTAAGCTTGGCGATAAGCACCTTGCTGCAGCAGTGCCAAGCCATATTAGAATATTTTATCGCGTTGAAGGCGGCTCCATCCTTAACTCCTGCCCTGGCATGTCTAACGCTGTAACTCGCCTCTTCGCCGCACCAATAGACTACATGCTCTCGAGCGTGCTTACGCCACAAGAACCAGAAGGCACCATAAATCCCCGAACCAAAGAGTAAGTCTGATGAATCATCTACTGTTCACATTCATTTTCTTCTCTGCTGCAGGATTGTATGCAGCAGAAGTGCCCTATTCAACCGAAAGACGTGCAAAAGAGCCCTCGGGAATAGAACCTAAGGACTTAAAGATAGAACCAAAGGATATGAAAAAAACTCCTCATTTACTATGATTCATGCGGAAATCAATGAGGACTTAATATCATGAGCTGCTGTATCGGAAGAAGAGTAGATCCGCAAATTGACCCACAAATTCTTGGTTCGGAACTCAAGCAGCAATTGCAAAGGACAGACAAGTCAACGGTTGATGTTTTTAAATCCGTTATGGAAAGTGAATCTTCTAGAACGACACTACTTACCTACTTTGAAGAGACCTATTCGCCTGAATTGCCTTATTACGTACGTGACTTTATTGAATGGCAAAAGCACCAAACTAAAGAGGGTGCTGAAACACTATTCCAGAAATACCTCATGCCCAATTCTGACTATCCTTTAGATGTGGAAAATAGCGACCACAAGCGTATAAAATTTCTGCTTAGCGATTTCACTGCAAATGGAAAACTCATACACGACATGTTTGAAAAGTATGCACTCTCAGCCATGCGAGACATAAAAAACAGCTATAATCCAAAGCCCTAATAGAGGTCATACGTGAGTAGACGACATTCGATGCCGCCGTTGCTCAGCACATAGCGCTTGGCTGTTTTGAGACCTACACACTTGGAAAGCTCTAAGGATCCTGTAAAAATTGCCCCTTTTGCCGGCTTATGAGTCTTTTGCTTTAAAAAGTCGCCAAGATCAGCATAGAGCCCTGCCAGCTCTTCCATCTCGCTAAGGCGTATGCCGTAGGGCGGATTGGCAATAACAAAGGTAGGCTGGTATGGAAGCTCCATGGTGCGAAAATCACCATTACTCACCGCTATCCAGCGATCAAACTTTGACTTGTGTATGGCGCGTTTTAGGATTGAATAGGCCTTTACAGACTCTTCAATGCCAAACAGCTTACCAGGTTCAAGCTTCACCTCTTGCTTAAGAGCATCAGCTTTCACTTTTTGCCACTCATCTTCATTAAAGTCAGGATGTCTATAAAAACCAAAAGTAGGTCGTAAAATACCAGGAGCGGTGTTTGATGCAATCATGGCAGCTTCTATCAAAAAGGTGCCAGAGCCGCAGCATGGGTCAATAAGCCTATCTTCAGCTTTGTAGCCCCCAAGTATAAGAAGCGCTGCTGCCAAATTTTCTCGAAGGGGCGCCACACCACCCTCTATACGATAGCCGCGCTGGTGAAGAGGCGGATTCGATGTATCAAAACTTACTGTCGCCATATTGTCGACGATATAGAGATGGAGTCCTAAATCGGGATTTGAGGTGTCGACACTTGGCCTTTGGCCTGTTTTACCTTTCAGCTGGTCGCAGATGGCGTCTTTTACAACTTGAGCTGCAAATAGGCTATTGGTAAGTGTTTTGTGCATAACAAAAGAATCTATTGCCAAAGTAGGCATACCTTTAAACCAAGGCTGCCAATTTACACCTAAGGCACCTTTGTAGAGGTCATTTTTGTCATAGCAGCGGAAGGTAGCAAGTGGTAACAGAACGCGAGAGGCCGTACGTAGATGCAGATTTAAGATATAGATCTGCTTCATATCCTGATATGGCACAAAAACGCCAGCACGGCCTTTTGTAAAGGCGTAGCCCAGTTTTTCTACTTCTTGGCCTAAAACATCTTCGAGCCCGGGAAGGCAGCTGATAAAAAGTTTGTTCATCATGCGTTATGCAAAAATATAATTACGTCGCCATCTTTTACAAT
Organism: Verrucomicrobiota bacterium; assembly: GCA_018239765.1. Taxonomy (GTDB): domain Bacteria; phylum Chlamydiota; class Chlamydiia; order Chlamydiales; family FEN-1388; genus SZAS-7. The sequence goes on along the minus strand of JAFEGT010000093.1, from coordinate 6,403 downwards.
ATAGTCGCGCCCTTCGTAGCGCGCCTTGCCGGCCTCTTTTGCCCCCACACGTCCATTGTACTGGACAAAATCATCATACGCAATCACTTCAGCTCGAGCAAAACCCTTCTGAATGTCGGTGTGGATTTTGCCAGCAGCTTCAACTGCAGGTATACCCTTGTGAATCGTCCATGCACGTGTTTCAATTTCGCCAGTAGTCAAAAAGGTAATCAGTCCAAGCATATCAAAAGATGCCTTCACAAGTCGCTGCAGACCAGATTCTTTTAATCCTAAAGACTCTAAGAACTCCTTTCGCTCTTCTTTTGGGAGCTGCGCGATCTCCTCTTCGAGCTTTGCACAGATGGTAATTACTTTATTACCCTCTTTTGCTGCATAGTCTCGCACCATCTTTACATATTCATTTTCCATTTCTGGAAGGTCGCTTTCAGAAACATTTGCCGCGTAGAGCACCTTCTTTTGCGAAAGAAACGGATAGCCCTGCAAAATTTGTTGCTCTTCTTCGTTAAGTTGGAGCGTTCTCACAGGTTTTGAGTTATCCAGATGGTTCTTTACTTTTGTCAGAACATCGAAAGTAGCCTGTAGCTCCTTTTTTTGCTTAAGCTGCTTTTCAATTTTGCCTAAGCTGTTTTCACATGAGGCAAGGTCTGCTAAAATAAGCTCAAGATTGATGATTTCAATGTCTTCAACAGGGTTTACACGGCCTTTTACGTGGATAACATCAGACGACTCAAAGCAGCGCACTACATGGACAATAGCATCAGTTTCGCGAATGTGTGACAAGAAGGCATTACCAAGACCTTCACCCTTTGAAGCACCCTCTACAAGGCCTGCGATATCTACAAAGTCACAAAGTGCATAGATCAAACGGTTGGTTTTGGAGATTTTTGAAAGCACCTCAAGACGCTCGTCATACACTTCTACGCTACCTTTATTAGGGTCAATTGTGCAAAAGGGGTAGTTGGCAGCTGCAGCTTGGTTAGATGTAACAGCATTAAAAAGAGTCGATTTGCCCACATTTGGCAATCCCACAATACCACACGATAATCCGGCCATATTTTCCTCAGAATTTAGGCCAAAAGCTTACCCTAAAACCCCTTATTTTGAAATTAAACAATTCACTTGACAGCGTCTCTCTAAGAAGACTATACTTATAGTAGGAAGAGTGTGTATATTCAGGGTATTGCTAGAGAGGGTTACCCATGGCTGAAAAAACCGAAAAGGCCACGCCGAAGAAGCTACGAGATGCCAAGAAAAAGGGCCAAATCGCAAAGTCTCAGGACTTTCCGGCGGCCTTTACCTTTGTAGTCTCTGTGATGGCTACTTTATTTCTGTCTACCTACCTATTTCAGCAGATGTCTGGCGTGCTTGTCTCCACCTTTAAAGCCACATCTGAGCCTGATCTCGTCAACGTTATAACTTCCTGGTTTATGCAGGCATTTTATGTCATATTTAGCTGTAGCATGCCTATAATGGTAGCAGTAGCCTTTGCAGGCACCGTTGTAACCTTTTTAATTCAGGGGCCCGTCTTTGCCCCGGAAGTGTTTAAATTTGACATCAAAAAATTTAACCCCATAGATAACCTCAAGAGCAAGTTTAAGATGAAGACCTTCGTAGAGCTCTTAAAGTCGCTCGCGAAGATTTTTATTGCTACCTGGATAGTCTATCAGGTTGTCTATGCCAGCCTTCCTGTGCTTATTAAGTGTGCAGGCCTGCCTCTCATCGCCTCAGTAAACATCTTTGTCTTCTTCCTCAAGGATGTTGTTATGAAAGTAGGCCTTTTCTTTGCTGGCGTGTCAATTTTTGACCTTGCCTACCAAAAACATAACTTCGGCAAAGAAATGATGATGGAAAAATTTGAGGTAAAACAGGAATATAAGGATACAGAGGGCAACCCCGAAATTAAGGGTAAACGTAAGCAGATCGCCCACGAAATTGCCTTTGGAGAAGGCCCTGGCGCGGGAGCTGCGCGAGCAAAGGCTGTAGTTACCAACCCAACTCACCTTGCAATCGCGCTTGATTTTGACAAGGATGTTGACGCCGCCCCCTATATTATCGCCATGGGCCGCGACTTTTTAGCTGAGAAAATCATAAAAATAGCTGAAGATAATAAAGTTCCTATTGTGCGCAATATTCCCTTAGCGCATAAGCTGTGGGAAGAGAGCAAATTATACGAATACATCCCCGAGGACTCATATGAACCGGTGGCTGAAATTCTAAGATGGATTGCATCTCTACAAGATGATGCTACAGTAACAGGTTCACCAACACTGCAAATGTAAAGAGAACAATGCGAACTATATTGCTTAAAATCAGACAAATACTAGATGGAGTGACCGTAAGACTTGGCGGAGATCGCTCCCTCGACAACGTACAAAGATCTTCAGACCTTGCGCTCGCCGTAGTTCTGATGGGCATACTTGCCATGATCATCCTGCCGATTCCCCCAACACTAATCGACTATATGATCGCGCTAAACCTGACCATATCGGTTGCGCTTTTGATGGTAGCCCTCTATATTCCAAGTGCGGTACACCTATCGATCTTCCCGTCGCTGTTGCTTTTTACCACGTTATACCGACTGGCACTCAACATCGCCTCAACACGACAGATTTTGCTTCATGCTGATGCCGGTCACGTCATCCGAGCCTTTGGTGACTTTGTGGTCGGTGGTAACTTCGTTGTCGGTGGCGTGATCTTTTTGATCATCACCCTCGTAAACTTTATCGTTATCGTAAAAGGTGCTGAGCGCGTGGCAGAAGTTGCTGCCCGCTTTACCTTGGATGCTATGCCAGGTAAACAGATGAGTATTGACGCAGATATGCGCGCAGGTACCATCGATAACAACCAAGCACGTGAAAGACGCCTTGCCCTGCAAAAAGAATCTCAGCTCTATGGTGCTATGGATGGTGCCATGAAGTTTGTTAAGGGTGATGCCATAGCCGGTATTATTATTACCGTGATTAACTGTATTGGCGGTCTTATTATCGGTATGTCCCAAATGGGACTAACTGCAGGTGAATCGGCTCAGATATTTACCCTTCTTGCTATTGGTGACGGCCTTGTATCGCAGATTCCTGCACTTTTGATTGCTATTACTGCTGGTATTGTAACTACTCGCGTATCGAGTGACAAGAAAGACTCTAACCTTGGTGCGGAAATCTCAGGTCAGCTATTTAAGCAGCCGAAAGCGATTATGATTTCTGCTGGTATTGTCATGGGCCTTGGCGTAATTCCAGGCTTTCCGATCGCACCATTTACTATACTTGCAGCAGGTTTAGGGCTTCTTGGCTACGCACTATGGGCACAGGAGCAGGGAGATACACCAGGCGGCGGTAGCACAACGGCAGGTGTGCAGTCCCCCGGAGCGCCGATGCCGTCTGCTACATTGGAATCGGCCTCAACAGAGACTCCTGTTCGCGGCCACAAGGCAATTACTGGCGGTGGTATTGACTCTTATGCTCTAACACTTCCTGTTGTTCTTGAAGTTGGTAAGGGCCTCAGCATCGACATCCAAAAAAGCGGCAAAAGCTCAAGCTTTATCGACCAGATGATCCCTAAGATGAGACAGGCACTTTATGCTGATCTTGGTGTACGCTTTCCAGGTGTACACGTACGTACTGACTCACCAAACGTAGGGCCTGATGAATACCTTATTCACCTGAACGAAGTTCCCGTTGTACGCGGTAAGGTGGTAGAAAACTTCTATCTTACTAACGAAAATGAAGATAACCTCAAGCGCTACAACCTTCCATTTGTAAGCTATAAAAACTCACTTGGCTTGCCCTCACTATGGGTAGAAACCAAGTACAAGGAAGTGCTCGATAAGGCAGGAATCAGATCTTGGAACTCTCTTGAAGTGATGATTTTGCACCTTTCCTACTTCTTTAGGCACTATGCAAACGAGTTTTTGGGCATACAAGAGATGAAGTCTATGCTTGAATTTATGGAAAAGTCCTTCCCCGACCTCGTGCGCGAAGTGACAAGACTTATTCCACTCCAGAAGCTTACCGACATCTTTAAGCGCCTTACCCAAGAGCAGATCTCTATTAAAGACTTACGAACTGTTCTTGAATCGCTAAGTGACTGGGCACAGACCGAAAAAGACCCAGTGTTGCTTACCGAATATGTGCGCTCATCGTTAAAGCGCTACATCAGCTATCGCTACAGCCAGGGTCAATCGGTGCTCTCTGTGTATGTACTTGACCCTGAAATCGAAGACCTTGTGCGCGGAGCTATCAAACAGACCTCGGCAGGCTCATACCTTGCGCTTGACCCAGACTCTGTGCAGCTTATTTTGCAAGCCGTACGTACGACGGTGACTGCCCCACCACCTGGTGGCCAGCATCCGGTGATTTTGACAGCCATCGACGTACGAAGATTTGTTCGCAAACTTATTGAGCTTGAATTCCCAGATATTTCTGTGGTCTCTTACCAAGAGATTGTACCAGAAATACGTATTCAACCTCTAGGACGTGTACAAATTTCATAAGGATAACGTGCTATGACAGGCGATCTTTCAGACCTACTTAGACAGGGCTTTTCTTCTCCCGATATTGACGTGGACCAGATTCTTGCCAAAGCAGAACTTGAAATCGCCCAAACCGAAGTTGCGCAGCAGGCCGAAACCGAAGATACAATGAAAAACGTCTTCGAAGAGGGCGTAAACCCTCTTTCTCGAGCCCTTGAAAAGTCCAATAAAAGCCTTGAAGACCACAAAGTACGCCTTACAAAGGCAGAGCTTCAGCGACTCGAAGCAAGGATTGTTGGCGTAAAAGATAGTGAAGATGCTGCCGATAAATTTGCCGGCCAAAACCCAGAATTTAAAAAGCCAATCCTACTCCTGCTTTTGGATAAGGTAAAAAATGCCAAATCCAAAGAAGAGATTTTGGATATCTTAAAGCAGTTTTATCCAGACCCTACACTTGCTGATGAGGCGCTTAAATTCCTTCTAGAAACCACTCTTGGAGACTTAAAGGCGCTCGTTGAAGAGGCTAAAAACTTTCATGAAGAGACCTATGGACGCGAAATTAAGGCTGGAGCAAACATCGCCGAAGAGGTGCAGAAGTATGTATCGGCAGGACTTGGCGCCCCCACACGCCTTCGCGATATGTATCGCGATATTACGGGCAACCCGAGAGACCCTGTTGTGCTCTTTTTGGAATTTTCTGACCGCTTTCCCTATAAAGAACTTCGAAAAGTCTTAGGCTTTCTTTTTCACTCACTTGGTGCCGACCTAAAAAGCCAAGGTCCTTCTATTGAACCAGGAATGCTCTCTCGCCTTTTACAGGAAGTTCGCTCGCTTCAAGCAGTACTTGGAGTCTATCAGTTCTTTAAAGCACGCACCAAGCTTATAGGCTTTCTTTTTGAGCGTGAAGGCATGGAGATGCCCAAAAACTTAAACTTTGAGCTTTTGGCAAAGCAGTTTGTCATGCTCTTGCAAGAGCGCTATCCATCCGGCGATAAGGTGCTTCAGATGGCAGGAAAACTCGGCATCGACAAATGGATATTAGCCAAGATTATTGTCTTTAGCCAGCTTCGTGATGCTATACGTGAAGTTGCCTTGAACCAGCTTTATCGCAGCGTGCAGCACCGTGATGAACTCTACGCTGCTATACTTGAAGCTCTTGAGTCACTTGAAGAAGAGCTTGATGAGTACCGCGAAATAGAAGAAGAAGAGCGAGAGAAAGAACAGAGCCCTGAAGAGGACGTAGAAGAAGAAAAGGAAAAAAAGAAATAGGTGAGTTAAACTATGGTAAAAGAGAATTTTGCTACTATTCTTGATGACCTTGGCAAGATCATGAATATGAAGCTTGCTCCTGATAGTCATGGCGCATGCCAAATTAAGAGCCAAACAGGCCTTATGGTGCATATGGAGCCAGATAGTGCTGGCGAGCGTCTTATGATTATAAGCGATCTTGGAGTGCCGACACCTGGCCGCTATCGCGAAAACCTCTTTCGGGAAGCTCTTAAAGCAAATGGCCTTCCAATGCCACGTCAGGGCGTTTTTTCCTACAGCAAGAAAAAAGATTCTCTTGTACTTTTTGATTCGCTCTTGCTCAACGAATTAACGGGTCAAAAGGTAGCTGACTTTTTAACGACCTTTATGCAAAAAGCAGACCTCTGGCGACAGGCCATTCCAAAAGGTGAAGTTCCCTCATTTACTGGCAACGAGCTTTCATTTGGCGCTCAGCCTAGTGGTAGTGGGATGTTTGGACTATAAGCCCTATTTAAAGATTTGTTCGGGCACGGGCAAGGGCACGCACACGGGCACGTAATATTTATGATAAGGTGTTGTATGCATCACGGGATTTGTTTACCGCTCTTTTCGATACGCAATAACGCTATTGGTGAATATCGCGACCTTATCCCGCTGATACATTGGTGTAAGGAAGTTGGCTTTGAT
>JAFEGT010000092.1 GCA_018239765.1 Verrucomicrobiota bacterium | reverse complement strand
GAAGGTCCAAACATTGGTTTGATCACCTCTCTATCTTCTTTTGCGAAGATCAATGAGTTTGGTTTTATCGAAACGCCGTACCGCGTTGTAAAAAACGGTGTTGTTACAGATGAAATCGAATACATGACAGCTGACCAAGAAGAGAGATGTGTTATTGCGCAGGCATCAGCACCTCTTGATTCCTTTAACATGTTTCAAGAAAACGTTTGCTGGGCACGCTACCAAGGTGAGTCCTTAAAGATCGAGACAGAAAAGGTAACGCATATGGATGTGTCACCAAAGCAGCTCGTATCTATTGTTACAGGACTTATTCCATTTTTGGAGCATGATGATGCTAACCGTGCGCTCATGGGATCAAACATGCAACGCCAAGCTGTACCTCTACTTCGCGCCCAAGCTCCTATCGTAGGAACGGGTGTAGAAAAGAGAGCGGCAAAAGACTCAGGCGCTGTAGTTATTGCAGAAGAAGATGGTATTGTCGAGTATGTTGACGGTTTAAAAATCGTTATCGCTGCAAAAGCAAATCTTCTCTCTAAGAAGACTTATGAGCTCAAGAAGTTTATTCGTTCTAACGCAAGTACCTCTATTAATCAAACGCCTCTTGTAGAAGTCGGAACGGAAGTTCGTGCTGGAGATGTTCTAGCAGATGGTCCATCTACAGATTGTGGTGAGATAGCTCTTGGTAAGAACGTTCTTGTAGCCTTCATGCCATGGTGTGGTTATAACTACGAAGATGCGATTATCATCTCTGAGAAACTTATCAGAGAAGACTATTACACATCTATTTATCTTGAAGAGTTTGAGCTAACAGCTAGAGACACAAAACTCGGCAAAGAAGAGATCACAAAAGATATACCAAACGTTTCGGAAGAGGCTCTACGCAATCTTGGCGAAGATGGTATTATCCGTATTGGCTCTGAAGTAAAACCGGGCGATATTTTAGTTGGTAAGATTACCCCTAAATCTGAGACAGAACTCTCTCCAGAAGAGAGACTGCTTCGCGCTATATTTGGAGAGAAGGCAGCTGATGTAAAAGATGCTTCTCTTACAGCGCCTCCGGGAACAGAGGGTATTGTCATGGATGTAAAGGTCTTCTCTCGTAGAGATCGCCTCTCTAAAACAGACGATGAACTTGTAGAAGAGAGATCCAAAATCCAAGACATTCAAAAAGAATTTAAAGAGAAAGAGATGGAGCTCAGTATGGAGCTTCATGAAAAACTCGGCGCTCTTCTTTTAGATCAGCCGGCTCCTGAGTCTATTATGCATAAGAGAACAGGGGACGTTCTAATTCGTGAAGGCGAAGAAGTAACGCAAGAGATGATAGAAGTTTTAGAGCAAGAAAGTCTCGAAAACTTAATCATTCCTGCGCTTGATACGTATGAAACTATGAGAGACATCCTACGTGAGCACAAAAGAGCTCTTGAGACTCTCCAAATGCAGTATAAATCTGAGACAGAATATCTCAAAAAAGGGGATATCGAGTTAGAAAGCGGCGTTATTCGTCAGGTAAAGGTTTATGTTGCGACAAAGAGGAAGTTGCAAGTAGGGGATAAGATGGCAGGTCGCCACGGTAATAAGGGGGTTGTATCTAAACTCGTTCCTGAGTGTGATATGCCTTTCCTTGCGAATGGTGAGACTGTCGAGATTATCTTGAATCCTCTCGGGGTACCTTCTAGGATGAACTTAGGCCAGATGTTAGAGACGCATTTAGGTTTTGCGGCTAAAAAATCCGGTATCTATGTAAAGAGTCCTGTTTTTGAAGGCTTCCCAGAAGAGCAAATCTGGAACATGCTAGAGAAGAATGGCTTTAGACGTGACGGTAAGATGTACCTTTATGACGGAAGAACGGGGGAGAGATTTGATAACCCTGTCGTCGTAGGTTACATCTACATGTTGAAGCTTTCTCACCTTGTTGCAGATAAGATTCACGCTCGTGCGATTGGTCCTTATTCGCTTGTCACCCAGCAGCCGCTCGGTGGTAAGGCGCAGATGGGGGGACAGCGTTTCGGGGAGATGGAAGTATGGGCTCTAGAAGCGTATGGAGCTGCAAATCTTCTCCAAGAGATGCTGACAGTCAAATCAGATGATGTGGCTGGCCGTACTCGTATTTACGAATCTATCGTCAAGGGAGACAATTTACTTAACGCGGGCACACCCGAATCGTTTAACGTGCTTATAAAAGAGATGCAGGGGCTTTGCTTAGATGTGAGAGCCACAACTGCAGCAGACTAAGGGTGTGAATGTGCCCTCTTCTACGGATGTGGGAGAGGGAGGACAATAACTTATTTTTAGGGTTAAGGAATGGAAGAAACACAACAACAAGAAAGTTTTAAACATGACTACTTTGAAAGTTTATCGATTCGGATTGCCTCCGATCAGGTAATTCGTGATGTTTGGTCTTGCGGTGAAGTAAAAAAACCAGAAACGATCAACTACAGAACTTTCAAGCCGGAGAAAGGCGGTCTTTTTTGTGAAAAGATTTTTGGTCCTACAAGAGACTGGGAGTGTGCTTGCGGAAAATACAAAAAAATTAAACACAAAGGTATCGTCTGCGATCGTTGCGGCGTCGAAGTAACACTTTCAAAAGTGCGACGTGAGAGAATGGCTCATATTGAGCTTGCTGTGCCTGTTGTGCATATTTGGTTTTTTAAAACACAGCCTTCTCGTATCGGAAACTTACTCGGTATGTCTGCAAGCGATCTAGAGCGCGTTATCTATTATGAAGAGTACGTAGTCATTGATCCAGGTCGTACAACGTTAGAGAGAAAACAGCTTTTAAACGACAGTGAATATAGAGAAGCGCAAGAAAAATGGGGCGTCGGCTCTTTCAAAGCGACTATGGGTGGCGATGCTATCAAAGCGCTTTTAGAGGCAGAAGTCTTACAAGAGACTGTTGTAGATCTAAAAGATAAGCTTCGTAAAACTAAATCTCTACAAGCGAGAATGAAGATTGCAAAGCGTCTTAAAATTGTAGAGACCTTTGCAAGTTCTGAAAACTCAGCCCATTGCATGATCATGTCAAACGTACCGGTAACACCACCGGATCTAAGACCGCTCGTGCCATTAGATGGGGGCCGTTTTGCGACATCCGATCTTAACGATCTATATAGACGCGTTATCAATAGAAATAACCGCTTAAAAGCTATCTTAAAACTAAAGACGCCAGAAGTTATCATTCGTAACGAAAAACGGATGCTACAAGAGGCTGTTGATGCTTTATTTGACAACGGACGCCATGGCCACCCTGTAATGGGTGCTGGTAACCGTCCTTTAAAATCTCTCTCTGAGATGTTAAAGGGTAAGCACGGTCGTTTCCGTCAAAACCTTCTTGGTAAGAGGGTTGACTACTCCGGTCGATCGGTTATCGTTGTAGGTCCAGAGCTGAAATTTAACCAGTGCGGCTTTCCAAAGAAAATGGCGCTTGAACTTTTTGAGCCATTTATTGTGAAAAGACTTAAAGACTACGGTTATGTCTATACAATCCGTTCTGCGAAGAAGATGATCCAAAGGGAAGATCCGAAGGTATGGGACGTTCTCGAAGAGATCATTAAAGGACACCCGGTTCTTCTAAACCGAGCTCCAACGCTTCACAGACTAGGTCTACAAGCTTTTGAGCCTGTCCTTATCGAAGGGAAAGCCCTCCGTATTCACCCGCTTGTTTGTACAGCGTTTAACGCCGACTTTGACGGTGACCAGATGGCTGTTCACGTACCTTTGTCTATCGAGGCTCAAATTGAAGCTAAACTTCTGATGATGGCACCTGATAACATCTTCTTGCCTTCTTCTGGAAAACCGGTAGCGATTCCTAGCCAGGACATGATTTTAGGTCTATACTACCTCATGTTCGAACCTGTTGAAATGGTTGGAAAACAAGGTAAAACAAAAGTATTTGCTTCGACAGAAGAGGTGCTTTTAGCGATGGGCGCTAGCGGTAGCTACAACTGGTACAACGGTAAAGTTAAAGAGGGTGAGCGCTCTGATGATATCGGACGCGGTATTCCTATACATGAAAAAATCGTGGTTCGTATCGATGGTAATCTGATCGAAACAACGCCAGGACGTGTTCTCTTTAATACGATTGTCCCTAAAGAGCTCGGCTTTCAAAACTACACTCTACGTAAGAAAAAACTTGGAGATTTAGTTCTACAGATCTATAAAACAGTAGGTCTTGAAAAAGCTGTTCGCTTCTTGGATGATTTAAAGCACATAGGATTTGATCAGGCGACTAAGTCTGGTCTCTCCATGGGTGTTGCCGATGTTCTTATCCCAGAGATGAAAGGCAAAGTCATCAAAGATGCTAACGATAAGTTAGCTCTTGTCACAAAGCAGTACGAAGATGGTGTGATCACAGAAGGTGAGCGTAAATCAAAGATCATTTCTATTTGGACAGAAGCAACAGAGTTCTTATCTGATGTCCTTTATAACTTGATCATGAAGCCATCTCCAAATGCGGAGTTAAACCCATTATATCTCATGATTGACTCTGGCGCTCGTGGTAACAAATCACAGTTACGTCAGCTTGGAGCTCTAAGGGGTCTTATGGCTAAACCGTCAGGTGAGATTATCGAGAACCCGATTACTTCTAACTTCCGTGAAGGTCTAAGCGTTCTAGAATACTTTATCTCTTCTCACGGTGCTCGTAAAGGTCTTGCCGATACAGCTCTTAAAACAGCTGACTCCGGTTACTTAACACGTAGACTTGTTGACGTGGCACAAGATGTTCTTGTTAACGAAGAGGATTGTGGTACTTTAGGTGGTATCGAAGTCTCTGCTATTAAGCAAGGGCAAGAAGAATTGCTCCCTCTAAAAGATCGTATCTTTGGTAGAGCTGTTTGTGAAGATATCTATATGCCAGGTGATCGCTCTAAGTTAATCGCTCATGCAGGGGATGTCTTAACAATTGAGCAAGCTGAAGCTATTGATGATTCTGGTATCGAAGGTATCAGAATCCGCTCTACTCTTACATGTGAGACAGAGAGAGGTATTTGCGCTAAGTGCTACGGGGTTAACCTTGCTAATGGCCGTAAGGTCGCGATGGGTGAAGCCGTTGGTATTATTGCAGCGCAGTCGATCGGGGAACCTGGAACGCAGCTCACGATGAGAACGTTCCACCTTGGGGGTATTGCTTCTGCTAGCCTAAATCCAGAACTTGAGAGTGAGTCGGACGGTATTCTTGTCTACCAAGACATACGTACTGTGCAAAATGAAAAGGGCGTCCACCTTGTTTTAAATAAAAACGGACGTCTTCATGTTGTTAAAGATGAAGGAAGAGCTCTTGTAGAGTATAAGAAACTTCTTTCTACCAAGTCGATCGAGCCTATCCAGTCATTCGCTGTAGAGCTTGGTACTGAGATTCTTCTGGAAGATGGCTACCATGTCAAAAAAGGCCAGAAGATCGCAACGATTGAGCAGCACAACTACCCGATCATTTGCGAAAAAGCAGGTTATGTCAAATACGAAGACTTAGTAGAGGGTATCTCTACGCAGAAGACTATCAACAAGCAGACAGGTCAGTCGGAAGTTGTTGTAAAACAACATCGTGGCGAGATGCACCCACAAATCGTTATTTACGCTGATGCGAACAATGAAGAGCTTGTAGGTACTTACGCTATCCCGTCAGGGGCGCACCTCTCTGTTGAAGAGGGTAGCTATGTTGCTGCTGGAACGCAGCTTGCACGCTTACCGAAAGGGGCTGTAAAGACGAAGGATATTACGGGCGGTCTACCGCGGGTTGCTGAGCTTTTCGAAGCACGTAAACCTAAAGATGCTGCAGAAATCGCTAAGATCGATGGTGTTGTAGACTTCAAAGGTGTGCAGAAGAACAAGCGTATCGTTGCTGTGCGTGATGAAGAGACAGGTATGGAAGAGGAGCATCTAATCCCTCTAACAAAACACCTTATCGTCCAGCGTGGCGACCGCGTAGAAAAAGGCCAACAGATCACAGAAGGTCTTGTTAAACCACAAGAAATTCTTGAGATTTGCGGTGTACGTGAGCTTCAAAAATACCTCGTTAACCAGGTACAAGAAGTTTACCGTCTGCAGGGTGTTGACATTAACGATAAACACATTGAAATTATCGTACGTCAAATGCTTCAGAAGGTACGCATCACAGAGCCAGGTGATACAATATTCCTTTACGGCGAAGATATCGATAAGAAGGCTTTCCACCAGCAAAACCGGAAAGTTCTTGAAGAAGGCGGAAGACCTGCACAGGCAACTTCTGTACTTCTTGGTATCACGAAAGCCTCTCTCGGAACAGAGTCGTATTTCTCTGCGGCCTCTTTCCAAGAGACAACACGTGTTCTTACCGATGCAGCTTGCGAAGGAAAAGTGGACTACCTTCTCGACTTCAAATCGAATATTATTACAGGCCAGCAAATGCCATCCGGTACAGGCCACCCTCGCTACTTCCGCAGGTTGAAGAAAAACGTGCAGAAGGATCAAGACGAATTCTTAGAGTTCGACTTTGTGAGTGAGCCTGAGCCAACAGCTTTTGTCTCTGTGTAATCTGATCAAAGAAGCCTAAAAGAAAGACCCCTCTCTAGTAATAGAGAGGGGTCTTTTTTATGTGCGCAACTTGCCCAAAAACTCCTAAGGTTAAAAACGTTAGGCGCTTTAGCGGCGATTGGCTACTTTAAACGTTAGGTACTGAGGCAGCAATTTTTATAACTTTCAAATGGGCTAAATACAAATTTTCTTTCCCTATATAAATAGCCTTTGTATCATGGTGAAGATAGCGGGGGAGAGTCGATGTTAATAAGAGATCTGTGCAAATGGTTGTTGGTTTTTAGCATGACTACTCTTTCTGCTGTAGAAAACAAAGACCCTACGACTCCGGAGCATAGAATTGTTGTGCCTGAGACAGGGGATAAGGGAGATGCGGTTCTAGATGGTTTAGTCGAAGAGCCAAGTATTACGCTTACGCCTAGCTCTTTTGGAAAAACCCTTGAGCCATCCGACTCGGAGAGAAGGTCTGATGCCTTTATCCGGGGGGCCTTTTGTATGGTGACATTTTTACTCTTTACAGCAGGCTACATAGGGACAAAATCGCATAGAGGGAAACGTGTTTCTACAGGAATTAGTGCTGGAGAAACGATAGGAGCAGGAGGACTTTGTGGCAGACGGTAAAGAAAATAAACTTAAAGGGCTTAAAGCTTATACGGTTATCGTAGCAGATAGCGGCGATATTGAAGCGATTAAGCAGCATAAGCCACAAGATGCTACAACGAACCCCTCTTTAATATTGAAAGCAACCGAGATGCCGCAATACGCATCTATCATAGAAAATGCCGTCGATTGGGCAAGAAAGCATGCTCACAAAGAAGAGGAATTAGTTGAGAAGACGGTAGTAAAGCTTTTTGTCGATTTTGGTAGCGAAATCTTAAAAATAGTTCCAGGTAGAGTTTCAACAGAAGTAGATGCAAGACTCTCTTTTGACATAGAGGGGAGTATTAAAAGAGCAAGAGAGTATATCGCTCTTTACGAAGAGAATGGTTTTGGTAGAGAGCGCATCTTAGTAAAGCTTGCCTCTACATGGGAAGGTATTAAAGCGGCCGAGGCGTTAGAAAAAGAGGGGATTCATTGTAATATGACGCTTCTTTTCAATTTAGCCCAAGCGATCGCCTCTGCAGAGGCCAAGGTTACTCTAATTTCGCCATTTGTTGGTCGTATCTTTGACTGGCAAAAGAAAAAAGAGGGGCGAGAGGCCATTCCTGTTACAGAAGATATGGGTGTCAAATCGGTAGAAGAGATCTTCCATTACTACAAAAAATTTGGCTACAAAACAGAGATTATGGGCGCCTCGTTTAGAAATATCGATGAGATCTTAGCACTCGCAGGCTGCGATCTTTTAACGATTGCGCCAGCTCTTTTAGATCAGCTTCTAAAGGCTGAAGGTACAGTGCCAAGAAAACTCAATCTTACAGATTCTAAGGCAAGTAAGCTGGAAAAAATCCATATGGATGAGAAGAGCTTTCTTTGGAAGATGTGCGAAGATGAGATGGCCTCTGAGAAGCTCTTTGAAGGGATCCGTAATTTTGCCAAAGATACGATCAAGCTCGAAGGCTACCTTAAAGATAAATTCTTTAAGGGCAACACAAAGCTATCTGCCTCCAAACCCCTCTAAGATTTTTTTTTCTTAGAAGAGCCTTTACAGCCACAGCTTTTTTTTGGTTGGCAGCATGGACAGGATTTTTTCTTAGCCGCCTTTCTTCTCTTTGGGGGTTTCTTTGGAGGAGTGCTGTCAATAGGTGGTTTCGTTACAGGTGGCGTAGTTGTCCCGCCCGCTGTACCATAGAGTCTTTTTACCCTTACGGCTTGGTTACTAGCTAGCATATAGTCGCCAAGGGCGGTGTAAGGCCCTTTAAAGGGT
>JAFEGT010000091.1 GCA_018239765.1 Verrucomicrobiota bacterium | reverse complement strand
GTATTGCTTTTCGTCTATAGCACCCGCAGCGTAGAGTGCTTTAATTGGATCGTAGAGTTCATTGAGGTGCATGTCGGAGACCTCCTGGGCGATAACTGCCAAAAGGGCTGGATCCTTCTCATGTTCAAGAAACTGCGTAAGAAATTTTGCGAAATCGGAACGGGAAAGAGTTTTGCGATTTACAAGGATCGAAATGGCAACAAGCGCGATAACTTTTGATAGGTAGCTCACTCGATCACTTTGAATAAGAGTATAGAGCGGCTCAGGATTGCCGTGATAGCAGCTTGCAATCACCGCTGGGTAGCTTTGCGTAAGAAGATCATGAAAAAGAGCTCTTGGATAGGGCTCTGGAAGCTCCAAAAACTTTATAGCAAAACTGTAGCCCTGTTCATCACGAAAAAAGGCTAAGAGATACAGCGCAAAAATGTGTCCTACATACTCTTCGGGTAGCTCTTTATAATTGGCAAAGGTATTTGCTAGGATATCTCGAAGATAGGGCTTAGCTTCCTCTTCACGGTCGATCAGGTGCATAAGCGCCTCTTCTGGGAAGTTGTCTTCGAAACGGAGGATTTGATGGACGTATTTCTCTATAGATGTCATGAGATTAAGACCAAGATCAAGATTAAGATTAAGAGTTGCTGAGGAAGAGGTAAAATTTCGGAAGAGGAGGGATTCGAACCCCCGAGACCCGTTAAAGGTCTTTCTGTTTTCAAGACAGACGCATTCGGCCACTCTGCCACTCTTCCAAAGTGCGAAACTATACCGATTTTGGGGATCAAATGTCAAGCGTCTATTCTATCAAAATTCACAGATTAATAACAAAATAATTATTATTAGCTATTTTTCGGTTTTCTTTGTGTATTAAATATTTGAATTTTTATAATAGGTGTATGGGAAGAGATAGGTGTAGAGGAAAGAAGGAGATTAGCCATGACAGCACACTCTAATACAGCAATTATAGAGGCTATCGAGACCCTCACCAGCATAGCCGACCTCGAAATTGAAGGTCCTATCGCAATTGCAGAGCATCATGAGCTGCAATTTCAGGAAGTTCCCATAATTTACCGTACCGTGCACTGGCTCCATCGTAAAAACGCTGAAAAGGTGATGGTAGTCGTTCGTGACACCTTCAGAACCATTTTGCATTACCTCAAACAGTTCTACCGCGCTGAATATGGCAAACTTGCTCAGCATGAGTCTGTTGAAGGCATAAAAACCATCATGGTGCTTGTTGGCGAAGCTGCAAAAAAGGTGGACAAGTACACACGTGTATTCATTGGCGCCAATGTGGGTAGCATAAAGGAGTCAAAAGAATTTAAAGACCTGTGGGGATTTTATGAGCGTAAAATTGCTCCTATTGCCGTCCAAGAATCACTTACAAAATGGATGCGAGAGATACCTGTCGGCCTGATGGAGCAGTCTGTAAAGCCGAAAGAGATAAAAAGTGACCATCTCTTCATTGACCTTGATACCGTGAAAAAAGACTCAGAATATGAGCTCTTTTTTATTCGCAAAGAAAATGGCACCCGCTTTTTTAGCCCTCGACTACTTCGCAATATCAAGCTCGTATGTAACTTTGAGGAGTATTTTAAGGAAGGTGCAAAAGTTGATTCGCTGAACGAACTTAAACTCTTTAAAGACATTATCGCCTGCCAGATTGCACGCAATATAGTCCGACAAAACTGGCAGCTTATTGACGGTTTCTTCAAAGTAGCTAAAAAGAGCTATAATGATGAGCTGGTCTCGCTTGCATACAAAGCCATTGTAGCCATTATGCTTGCTGCAAACCAGACAACCAGCATAAAAGAGCTTGCCAAGAGCTCAAGTGCCTATCTTGTCGATTTTCAACGATTCTTACGCGAATTCCTATCCACACAGGACTTTCAGCGCATTATTACCTATCCACCAAAAAATGAAGCGTCGATACAGTTTAAGCTTGTAGAGCTTGTTCAGCACATTACAAAGCAGCTCTATTCAGGCTTTCATCTTACTCCAGACTCCTCAAGCCTCATCAACGAGCTTATTCTAAAAGGCAAAGAGGCTCAAGGCGCTCACATTGAACTACAAGAAGGCACACTCTCAAACAAGATGGCGCTTGATTATGATGCCCTTCTTCATTCAATGGATCATCTTTCAAACCTGCCTATTCTGCAAATTATTGACGCGCTGCAAGACTATGGCGTAGTAGGCTACGATCCACTTTTATTACAGAATATGCCCACCTGCATCTTCGATCTATTCGAAAAGGGCAAGCGTATAGCTGTTCTGAGAGTTCCATCGCCAACATCTCAAGAGTTTATCCATAAAGCTCAGGTGAATGAAGAGTTTAAATCCTACGTAAGAAGCATCACTGATGAGCTTCTTGTCTTTAACCTCCAAGACCGTACCAACTTACGTGAGCATGCTCGTTCAGTTGCGATAGAAGAACTTCAGAAAAAAGATGAATTTGCCAAGTCGCTTGTCGTAGTAAGCATGACAAAAGATAGCGACTTTTATCACCAGATAGGTCCTTATGAAGAGCTCAACCACGCAGAACTTTTTATAGAACAGCTGCTTGAGCACGTAGCAAGCGAAAATTCGGGCTACTACTATCCTGCAAAGGTTGCAAAAGTGCTCTTTTCAGGATTTACAAAGCAGCTTGCAGAGGCTATTCACAAAGTCTTTTTTGCTAACAAAAACGTGCTTTCTCGAAATAACCGCCTAGATTTTATCGAACTCTTTTACACATTCATTCAGCTCAAGGTTATAGAGACGGTACAGCCCGGAACCATTGCATATAGCTGTAAAGATGCTATTGATATAGCAATGCCGGCAACAGCTGAGCTCTTTTTGCTGCTCAAGTTGATAAATCTAAGACCACTTTCTGCAAGTGAAGAGGATTATCTCAAGGTTATTCTGTATGGCCCTTCAATAAGCTACCGCGGAAGATTGCTCTTTCCTGATCGCTTTAGCCGTCTGAGTAGCATGACAAAGCGTATTGAAGGTAGCATCGACGAAGTTGGCGGCCATGAATTTCATAAGCTTGTTGCCCACGAAATCGCACCGCTCTTCGACAAAGACATCTTTAATGCTGTAATAGCGATTCCCCAGCAAATGCTGTAATATTCCAGGCTGAAGGCCTGAGTTATAAAAGCCTAGGGCAACGCCCTAGGTATTGTATTGTGGGTTTATTGCAGGCTGTAAGCCTGCGTTATAGTTAACAATAACGCAGGCTTACAGCCTGCTGATTTTAATCTATTTCCTAACCTAGGGCGTTGCCCTAGGCTATTATAAATAAGCCCTTCAGGCTTATTCTTAGCTATATTTTTCGTTGAGGTAGTTGATGAATGGTTTAGCTGTTAAAGCTTTCCCACTGATTTTGCGGATCAGGTCGTTGCCATCGTAGCGGCGGCCATGCTGCCACACATTGTCATGTAGCCACTCTTGAATAAAGCCGAATTGCCCCTTTTCAACCTGCTTTTCCCATGTAGGATGCTTTTTGGCAAATGCCTCAAACATTTGAGCTGCATAGATGTTGCCAAGCGAGTAGGTTGGGAAGTAACCAAATGCCCCCATAGACCAGTGGATGTCTTGTAAACAGCCCTCTACATCGGTTTTGACAGTGATGCCTAAAAGATCTTTAATGCCTGCGTTCCAGCGCTTCGGAAGGTCTTTAACGGCAAGCTTGCCACTCACAAGCTCTTTTTCGATCTCATAGCGTAAAATTACATGCAACGGATAGGTCACTTCGTCTGAATCGGTACGGATGAATGAAGGCTGCACCTGGTTTAGGCGCGACATAAAGTCATCAAGCTTGAGCTCTTTTTTAAAGCGCTTTTGCAGCTTTGGCAGAAAGAACTTCCAAAAGGCACGGCTACGGCCGATGCGTGTTTCCCAAAAGCGCGACTGACTCTCATGTATACCCATTGAGACAGCTTGTGCAAGGGGAGTGCCGAAGGCTTTTACAGGAAAGCCCATTTCATAAAAGCTATGCCCAGCCTCATGAAGGGTTGTAAGCAGCTGCACGATAAGGCTGTCGGATTCATCTCGGCAGGTGATGCGGCTGTCGTAGGGGTGATAGCTTTGTGAAAATGGATGTGAGGAGACGTCCAGGCGACCTCGGTTAAAATCAAAGCCGATATCGTGAAGCAGTTCGTGGCACATCTCTAGCTGCTCATTGAGCGTGCAGTCGATTTGGATCTCTTTTTTAGGCTTTGGTGCACGTTTGATAATAGGTTTTACGCCAGCCTTTACCTCTTCAAAGATAGCGTCGACCTCTTTTGTTGTAATCCCAGGCTCATATTCATCTATGAGGGCATCGTAGGCAGTTGTTTTATAACCAATAAGCTCTGTTTTTTCAATGGTGAGGTCTATTGTCTTCTTTAAGCTTGGTAAAAACATGGCAAATTTATTGGCAGCTTTAGCCTTTTGCCAGGTGACGATGGCTTGTGATGTGTGGTGTACAAAATCCTGTACAAACTGCGAAGGAAGCTTCTTTTCGCGTGTAAAATCGCGAGCATAAAGGCGTACTGCTGCCTGCTGCTCTTGCGTAAGGTTAGAGGCCTTTATCTTGCCGGTTTTAAGATCTATAAGCTTTTTAAGCTGCGCTTCAAATACAGGACCTGTTTTTGCCTCATGGCTAAGCTCTGTAAGGAGCTTTAGCTGCTCAGCACGAACAGGTGTAGCATCTTTAGGCATGTAGGTTTCTTGATCCCAGCCTAAAAGACGCGAGATGCCTTCTAGAGTTTGGGCTCGGCGTGATAGTTCGTTGAGTTGGTCATATTGGGTGTTCTTCGACATGATAGCAATCCTAAAATATGGTTAAGAGCAAATTGGTAGATAGGTGTAAAACGGGCAACAGAGACAAATATGAGGGCAAGTGGCAAGCTTCCTAGCATCACATCAGAAAGCCAGTGAGCCCCTGCCACAAGGCGGGGCAGGATAAAGATGGATGAGGTGATCGCAGCAACAATACCCAAGCGCACGCCTGCATAGCAAAAGATAAAACCCACCCATTCTAAAATAATAAACGCATGATCGCTTGGGAATGACCAGTGAGATGAGTCTTTGATCTTAAGCCATGGCGCAACTTTTGAGAGCAGCACCGGTTCTGCCGTAAGTAACGTCGGACTATCACGTAAAATGTTTAATAACATAAATCCCTGTTTAACGGAAAATATGCCAATTTCAAACCAGATAAGATAGTAAATAAATTGAGCAAGACGTTCACGACGTCCCTCTTTTGGCGCATCAAAGACATAGAGTAGCGTAAAAACTATAATAAAAACGGCCCCAAAGAGGTCTGTCAATTTGTTATTAGCCAGCGCCCAAAAGATTTGCAGTAAAATATTGTCGCGAGTGCCTTCGTTGAGTGCCTTAAAAGCCCAGGTGTCGATAGTGCTCCAAAGACCTGGTATAAGCCAGCTTGCAGCAAGTAGTAGGGCAGTAAGATTGAGCCAGACAAAAGGCCGCCAGCAGCTTTTCACAAAATTCCTCATAAATCAGTAACAATTAAAGCATATTTGACACTAAAAAAAAATGGACAATTTGCTAGACTTGCCGCCAGATAAGAACCAGGAGCCGCTATGATCACCCCTTACTCAAGTGATGGAATTTATGGAACGTTATCAACTGCCGGAGGCTTCCTTGTAAGCTATAGAGGCTCACGCATAAGCTCAATCGGCTTTGACACGGTAGAATATGGCGTTGATGGCAGAATCAAAACTGTCGGCTCCAAGCCTGTAAAATATAATTTAAATGGTGAAATCACTCATATAGGCAACGATACTGTCACCTACAAAAATGGCCGCATCGCTACAATCGGCTACAAGGATGTCCAGTATCATTAAGATACTACCGAGGACGCAGCGACTCATCGTAGATGAAGAAGCGGCGGATGCGGGGCCCAAGGCAGGTCATCAGTTCGTGTACAATTGAGCCGCCAAGGGTGGCAAGCTCTTCTGGCGCAATGTAGTCGCCATTGTCATCCTCGCCAAAGAGAAGCGCCTGGTCCCCAATTTTAGCCTCTGGTATGTCGGTAATATCCACCATCATATAGTCCATACAGATGCGGCCTACCATCGGCGCGCGAATACCTCGGATTGCGACGTAGCCTTTGCCGCTGTAGTTGCGGTGAAGCCCGTCAAAGTAGCCAATTGGCAGCACGGCAATGCGTGCGTGATCGCGAGTGACCGTATAGTCGCGACCATAACTTATCGTATCGCCCTTTTTAAGTTCGTTTATGCCCACTATGCGCGAAATAAGCGAGATGGCAGGCCTTAAGGCGTGAGCATCCCTGCAGGCTGGCGATGAATGTAGACCATATGCCGCAAGGCCAAGACGCACCATATTAAACTCAGTAAAGCCAAAGCGCAAGGTAGCGCTAGAATTGCACGCATGGCGCCAGCGCGGGCTGTAGCCGGCCTCTTCAAGAGTATCGATAGCATTTTGTAACAGTTTTGCTTGATGAAGCGTGAAGGCATCTTGGGCAGGATCATCAGCACAGGCAAAATGGGTAAACACCCCCTCAAAGATCAAGTTAGGGGAGGATACTATCTCTTTTGCAAGGCCCAGCACCTGCTCTGGCTTGCAGCCAAGACGGCTCATGCCAGTATCTACATGAAGATGCACCCGAATCTTCTTTTTTGCCTCTTCAGCATGCTGCTGCAGGCTTGATATAAGCATAGGCTCGCTCACGCCAACTTCTAGATCCCATTTTACAGCTTTTGCTGCCTCGCACACTGCTGCGTTCAGCACAAATATGCTTTGCTTGATGCCGGCTTGGCGCATCTGTACGCCCTCATCAACATAGGAAACACCCAAAATGTCAATTTTGCAGCTGTTGAGGAACTTCGCAATACGCACATCGTCAGTACCATAAGCAAGCGCTTTTACCATTACCATAATGCGCGTATCGCTTTTCAGTTTCGAGCGAATTTCAGCAATATTGGCCTCTATCACCGCAAGGTTAATAATAACCTGGTTGTTTGGCGGGCTCTCTTCTACATGCCGTATAAGCTCATGCATAGGCAACTTGTAGGCGCCCTTAATAAGCACAACATCATTACGTGAGAGGTGACGCTTTGCCGCATCGAGTGCTGTTTTAATATCCTTGCAGACGACCACTTCACTATTGGGTGAAGCCAGCGTCAGATGTGATACAAGATGTGAGGCACTTTCTGGATGAGAGAGTATAACAAGATTTACCTTATGCTTAGCAATAGCATGGGCAAGGCGCGCCATGTCGTTTTCTATATGATCTCGCTCGCCGCGAAGACCGCCAAAGAGAAAAATGCGTTTACCCGCCAGCACATGTTCTGAGTCTTGCAGCATCTCCATCTGACGGAGCGCAACATCGCATGACATAGGATCTGC
>JAFEGT010000090.1 GCA_018239765.1 Verrucomicrobiota bacterium | reverse complement strand
TTGATGGTAGCGATTAATACCTTAGGCTTTCTTAAGGCATTACCCGATGATCTTTATCAATTAGCTCTTCGTAAGATTGCTTCGGAGTAAGCTTACTTTGGGGTACGCTTATTTCGGGCATTTAGATATTTCGACCCAGAAATTGGGGATGAAGGGTTTTTTTTCATCATACGCTAGCTGTCTTGCTGCGGCAAATGCTTGAAAATAGGTGTTAGCCACTGCTCGGCATTCAACAGTAGCGTCTGGAGTTGTCTCTACAGCATGAAATTTCGTGCCAGCATGTACAACACTCATGAACGAGCTGTTGGTTGTTAAGTCAATAAAATGTAATTTTTGTCGATCTACCCAGAGTGCAGCGACTAGATGTGCAGAAAGGGCAAATTGGCAGTTTTGAATCACTGTAATGCGGTTATTGCGCGCTTCAATGCAGTTCCATGTGCCGTTCGGAGCGCGCATAACTGTAACTATCGCTGACATACTGTTTTTCCTTATTTTTTTGCAGATAGTNNCTAATTGATTTCAATATCTTTTTATTGTGAAATGGGGTACTATTACGCTTTTTAATGAGGTAATAATATGTATAAATGGATCTGTCTTTTTTTGCTTTTTTGTGCACAAGGATTTGCTGAACAAACAAAGGTGCTGCTTTTTGCAGGAAGTACTCGAGCAGAGTCTCTAAATAAAAAGCTTATTAATGAAGCAGCAGCGATCGTCACCTCCTTGGGTGCCGAGGCAACAGTGGTAGATCTTCGCGACTATCCCATCCCATTTTATGATGGCGATTTGGAGGAGAAGTCAGGTATGCCAGAGCATGCTAAAAAACTTCGATCACTCATGATGCAATCTGATGTAGTCGTGATATCTACTCCTGAATATAATGGCTCTATTCCGGGCCTGCTAAAAAATGCCCTCGACTGGATGTCGCGTAAAGAAACAGGCGGTTCGTCGCGTGAGGCCTATTTAGGGAAAAGATTTATCCTCCTCAATGCATCGGCTGGTGGCAATGGGGGAAAGCGTGCTCTTAGCCACTTAAAGGTGGTTATAGAAGCAATAAGCAAAAGCCAAACAGTAGAGCTCAGCGCACCTCCTACAGGTAGTAGCGCACTAAAAGAGCTCCTTATAGAAGGACTAAAAAAGTAAGATGCCATTTATCACCATCGAGATGCCTAAAAGCGTGAATTTTGAGTTAGCACCCTTTGCTGAGGCAATGCACGGGCATATTTCACAGTCACTCGATGTGCCGATAGAAAAGCTCAAGACCAAACTTGTAAAGCTTGACGAGGTGTTTGTAGGTGTGGGTGATCCTGCTCACACCTATGCCCACATGGAAATTGCACTTATGCATGGGCGTGACAGGCAAAAACTAAGGGCCTGTATCGATGAGCTGCTTATGCGCTTTAAAGAGGCGATTAAAAAGCAAAATCCAGATCTTCAATGCCGAATCACAGTTGGTGTTCATGAGCTTGATAAAGAACTCTTGGTAGTCTAATGGCAGCAAACTCATTTGGCACGCTCTTTAGAATTACAACCTTTGGTGAATCGCACGGTAAAGCTATTGGCGTGGTGATTGACGGCTGCCCTGCTGGCCTTGAGCTTACTGACGATGAGATTAACCAAGAGCTTGCAAAGCGCGCTCCCGGAAAAAGCCCCTTTACATCTCCCAGAAAAGAGCCTGATATTGGCGAAATTATTTCAGGGGTATTTGAGGGCAAGACTACAGGCGCGCCAATCTGCTTTATCATTCCCAATAAAGAGTATGACTCAACAAAGTATGAAGCCACGAAAGAGCTTTTAAAGCCAGGTCACGCAAACTTTACCTACATCGAAAAGTATGGCCTCTTTGACTACAGAGGAGGCGGCCGCGCCTCTGCTCGAGAAACCGCTTGCCGAGTCGCTGCCGGAGCAGTGGCAAAAAAAATCCTCGCGCTCAATGGCATTACTGTAGAGGCCTCTCATAATCTTGATGAGGCACTTCTTGAAGAGCTTATGCGTGAGGGTGACTCTATAGGTGGGGTTGTAGAATTTGTGGCAACAGGTGTGCCAGCGGGTCTTGGTGATCCTGTGTATGAAAAGCTCGAAGCTAATCTGGCAGCTGCTATGATGTCGCTTCCTGCTACAAAGGGCTTTGAGCTTGGCTCTGGTTTTCGTGCAGCAGCCATGAAAGGCTCTTCACATAATGATGCCTTTATTATGCAAGATGGCAAGGTGCAAACAGCCACAAATAATGCCGGAGGCACTCTTGCTGGCATAACAACTGGCATGCCAATAGTTGGCCGTGTGGCCTTTAAACCAGCCTCAAGCATTAAAAAGCCGGTTGAAACTGTGTCGCTTGCAAACGAGCCAACAACATTTGTCCTTCCAGAGGGTTCTCGGCACGATCCATGCGTTGCTATTCGTGCAGTGCCTGTTGTAGAAGCCATGACAGCACTTGTGCTTGTCGATGCATTACTTATGAATAGGTGTTGTAGGTTGTGATTGCAGTAGCTGTTGCCAAACCATCACATTTGCCATTTACAGAGTGGCGGCTTGATCTTTTTAATTCACTTGAAAATTTGCCCGAATCAAAAAATGCCATTTTTACCTTAAAAAATGGGTCGGAAGAGGCTTTAAGAGAGGTTGCAAGACTAAAACCTGCCTATATGGATC
This sequence comes from Verrucomicrobiota bacterium, assembly GCA_018239765.1. Lineage (GTDB taxonomy): Bacteria > Chlamydiota > Chlamydiia > Chlamydiales > FEN-1388 > SZAS-7. The sequence goes on along the minus strand of JAFEGT010000090.1, from coordinate 23,963 downwards.
TTGATATTACGGTTTCAGCTGCATTTGTAGCTGAGATCCGAAGTATGGGAATAGAGGTGATACTGTCCTTTCATGACTATGAAAAAACTCCCAGCGACCTTACAGCACTTCTTCAAGAACTTCAAACAGTAGAGGCAGACTTTTACAAAATAGCCTGTATGGCACATTCTGCTATCGACAGCTTGCGGCTTCTTGCTTTTGCAAAAACTGCTCCAAAAAACTGCCTATTGATGACCATGGGAGATACGGGGTATATCACGAGAATACTTTCTCCGGTAGTAGGAAGGCCCTTTACCTATGCCTGTGAGGAGGTGCCGCTCGTGCCTGGGCAGCTTCCTTACAACGTTTTAGAAGATATGTATGGCTACAGTAGCCTAAACACTTCTACAAACATTTATGGATTAATTGGCTATCCGGTAGAGAAAAGCATTTCACATGTGAGCCATAACAGAGTAATGCAGCAGCATAACCTCTCAAGTGTCTATGTAAAAATGCCAGTGAAGCCGGAAGAGTTTGAACAGTTTTTTCCACTAGCCCGCACGCTTGGTGTGCGAGGGCTAAGTGTTACCACACCGCTTAAAGAGGCTGTAATGGCCTATTGCACTACCATCACTCCAGAAGCATTGGCAATAGGCGCTGTAAATACCCTTCGATTTGATGATAAGGGTATTCATGGCTCTAATACCGATGGTCCAGGGGCATGTGCTGCTATAGAAAAGCATGTAACACTTAAAGGTAGCAGGGTAGTAGTGCTTGGTGCAGGTGGTGCTGCAAAGGCTATTGCATGGCAGGCGCATGCGCTTGGAGCCGATGTAACCATCTGTAATCGCGATAGGGTCAAGGGTCATGCGCTTGCTGAAAAAATAGGCTGCAGAGCAGGTGAGCCCAATTTTGCCTACGATATTATCATCAACTCTACATCATCGGGCATGCCAATTGATGCAAGCCTTATCCTTCCTGGCAGTTTTGCCATGGATGTACGAACCATTCCAATGGATACAGAGTTTCTTATCGAAGCCAAAAAAAGGGGCTGTCATCCCATTTACGGCTATGAAATGTTTATTGAGCAGGCCATTTTGCAGTACAAAACCTGGTTTCATGACCTCGATGTTTCAGATTCGCTAACGAAAGCTGTTTTGGGCTATGTCGGTAGCGCAAGCTAGAAATGTCGGGCTCGGGTCTGGGGTGTTGATTTAAGTATGTTTTACATATAACATTTGTATTAAAAAATGTCCCCGATTATCAGCCTGAAGGGCTGGGTTTTAAAAGCCTAGGGCAACGCCCTAGGTATCTGATAAGCAATGATTTGCAGGCTGTAGGCCTGCTTTATTGTAAACCTTAACGAAGTAACATACTAGAGTCATCATCATTTAGTATAACGCAGGGCTTCACCCTGCAATTCTATTACACATTATACCCAGGGCGTTGCCCTGGGCTTTCATAACCCAGGCCGTTGGCCTGAAAAGCGGGACTCCATTTGCAAACAAGAAATATTTACAAATAGACCTTAAATCAACCGCATAGGTCAGGTCCCTATCACCAATCATTTAGTTAATTTATCAACTTTCGATGCGGTGTTATTTTCTGGGTTGAGAGTTATCTTATGGTTCTTAAGGTTATATTTCTCTGCCAGAGGGTGTTGAAGATCATATTTTGCTAATGCATAGCCAGTAAAAGGAAGAATTTCTATAGCGCCGCGCGCAACACTTTTTGTTTTATCGAGGGTATATTTTCCGCATGATTGTAAGCCTTGTAAGCACAGTGCAAAGGGAAGTGCTTGCATACCTTTTCCGGCTCCTGCTGTTTTTACTAACAGTAGCGGAGATGTCAACCCAAGCCCAACCAAGCAAAATGCGGCACCAACTAATCCAAGTGCTGCACCTGTAACCCCTCCCACTACTCTGAAGGCTCCTGAAATCGAACCGATAATAAATTTTCTGCCATTTGCATTTGCCATGGCTTCACTACGCGCCTTAAAAGGAGCTTTTTCATCCCGCCAAATAGCTTGATCGCGGGCTCTTGCTTCGCTAAATGTCTTGCCTATGTCCATACTTTGCTCCCTCTGCCTAAATGTAATTATATAATTTTCTTTAATATAAAATAGCTATTTAGTCAACCAGAGGGGGCTAAAATAAAAACTATTAAGGATAAGAACCATAAATCGATGAAAGGTGCTGGGGCCAGGCTTAGGGTGTTGATTTAAGGGCTTTTTCAAAGAATGGCTTTTATGTAAAACTTGACCTTGAGCGAAGCTCTCTGGAGTGTCGGTGCAGTAATGCACCGCTCTCATTATTAACCGAGACTTTTTCATGAAAAGGCTCGTGGCTAGAGAAAGGGGCGCATTGCTTTGACCATATCGAGGTAAAAGTTTATGATGAAATTGAGAGCGGCGCATACTGCGCACGCACTCCAGGGAGCTAAAGCTCAAGAACAGATTTGCTACCGCATCCCTAGCATGAAAAATCCCTTAAATCAACCCCCTAGGCCAGGCTTGTATTAAGCATAACTGTTCTTATTCTTGTTCCTATTCTTGACCTTGCTCTTTAAATATGAAGTGTGAACCCACACTTTTGTATCAGTAAATAAAGCGATTATTGCGAAATAAACAGCCAGGTAATCTATTTTGTTTGACAAGAAGGAGGGGGCTGGTAAAACTGTTTGCGCATTTATTAATACAGGTCCTCATATGAATTTTCTTTCTCTTAGTTTCCTTCCTGCCGCCTATTCTGCTCTTGTGCCAGTTCGAGAACCTAAAAAACATTGCGACCCAGCTGCCGTTAAAGCTGCTTACGAACGGATTTCGCAAGTGGCGCGAAACTTTATGGATGGAAAAATTGCCATTACACAGGGTAACTTTGGTATTCCAAGCGCAGACTTAGGTGCTCAGTGGCATAAAGATATGGCCTTTGTTGATGCGTGTGAGGGTAAATTTTTGAAGTGTGTCGAGGAGGAAGTTGCAAAGCCAGCTGCAAAAGTGGTTACACATGTGGTTACAAAAGTGGTTCCAATTCAATCATCATCGCTCTTTACCCCACTTACGCGTATAGTGGATGCAATCGGAGTGCCTGCAACTGTTGCAATTGGCGTGGTAACCCTTACATGTGTTGGATATGGCATCTACAAACTCTCTTGCGCTAAAAAGCTACCCGATGTGAATTGAAAGCAAATGGTTTCACAAATGCTTTCACAAATGCTTTCAAGTCTGACATTATTCCCTAACTTGTAAACTCGAGCTACCGAAGGCTGTTTTTGGCTATGTGGTTAACGCAGCCAGCAATGTCGTATAAAAGTGGTGCAGATGCAAACTCTGCTGGGTCAAACTCAAGGTACGATGGGTTATGTACGGCATAAAACACTTTTAACGCCTTTTCTGTTGAGTGCTTTTTTATCTCATCTATTCGTACAGCAAGCTCTGAAAGGGCAAAACGTAGCTCAGAAATATAGCGTAAGAGTGGAAGAAGGGCGCTGTCGGGTGGTTGGGTAAAAAGTTCTCTTCTTTTTGCCTTGAGCTCATCTTTGAGCGTTTTGTATGAGATGATGTAGGTATCTATTTTATGGGAAAAGCCAGCGGCGTTCTCAGGTGCAATTTTTCCTGTTATTACTTTTTTAAACTGCTTGTCGATTTTTACTAAAAGACCGCCTATTTGATATCCAAAGGTTGTTTGGAGGTGGTTGGCAAAATGTTCACAGCCTGTCCAGTGTCTTACGTAGCGAATTGTACGGCCTACAGGTGTGAATTGGTCCCAAAATTTAATCGGTTTTTTGCATGCTGTTGCTTTTTGTAAAAGTCGAGTGCACTCCTCAGGCGTTACTTTAGATGCGATAAGTAAATTGGTAGCGCTTTCATAGCGTGGAGTGCCGCTACCAAAAAGCTTGCGTCTTTCCTCAATTCGTTTTTCTATAGCTTGTTGTAACCCTTGTGTTTCATAATCAGGCTCAGGAATTATTGTAAGGGCATATTTAATCAGTTCAAGCAGTAAAACCCCCATTCTTCTTGGAGAGTTATCAGCCAGTTCAATAATTTCCATATTGCATAGCGCTCTAAGGAGCTCTTTTTTTTCTTGCTGTGATCTGGCTGGATCTACCATGGCTAGCACAGAATGAATAGAGCTATCAAGTACTGGAAACAGCGTATCTGGGCTATCTCTTTCTACCGTGTTGATTAGCGTGGCAATTCGCGATGCGAGATGCGTCTCAAGGCTTATTTGAACAAGGTTTCGAAATGACTTTACTGCCTCCTCTGGCCTCGAAACTCTTTTAAAACTATCGTAGGTCTGTTGTATAGAGGCTGTAAGGTGATGCATCCTTGTTATGCATGTGTGGCTTTTCTTTTCTTTGAAATGGACATGTTGCGTTTTTGCACGTTCGACCATTTCTATACATTCTGTAGCATATCGTTGGAGAGCATTGACTTGCTGTTTATAGGCACGCGCGGTGACAGTATCAAGAGGTTCCATATATCTTGATACTGTTAAAAATAAAATTATAATTCAATAAAAACTATTTTTCTATTTGAGTAGCTCCCTTTTTTCTGTGGAAATAGTCTAAAAAGCGTACGTAGTAAGAAAGCTCTTTAGGCTTGTTGCCTTTACGTTCGTTAAGTTGCTGTGTTACAATTGCTTCTATTTTAGTTGTAGCAAGAGATTGAACGTTTGTGAGGCCATATTTAACCATTATACGGTTAATGATTTCTAAAATCTTTACCGCTTTGTCATCATATTTTGTAAATAAAATAATATTGCGATGTCTATACCATGGCCCGACAACTGCTTTAGCGAGCGCCACATCTAAATACCAAGTTGCCTGCAGCAGGTGATTGAGCGCTAATCGTTTAGTGTTGTGGGCAGCTTCGTCTTGCGGGGTAAGTGCATCAATTCTGCCAAGAATATGAAGCAGTTCAGATAAGCAAATGTGCGAGGACATTTTAGACAATAAAAGCAAACATGCAGGATTATCTTGAGCAGCAAGGTAGGAGCAGATGATGTTGCGAACATGAGGATTGATTCTCTCGTTATTCACTGCAATAAAAAAGTCATGTAAAATAGGACTTTCTGGCTCATTGACAAGCAGGCTCACAAGCTTATTGCAAACTACATAAATAGCCTCCCTTTGTGTGCCGGTTAGGAGTCGTGCTGCAAGAACAGTATAATGCTTTGGTGCCTTAGGATGAAGGCAGACCTGTAGAACTGCCTCAACGTTTTTCTTATTTGCCTTTAGTGTTTCAATATAAAAATCTGTTGCAGGGTGTTTTGCATCCTTTCTTAGCGCAAAGTCAAACTTATTTAGGAGCTGGGGACGTGTTTGTAGATAGCGCGAAAAACTCTCCTGAATATTTTTTGGGGCTTTTGCAATTTCTGTTGCGAAGAGTGCAAAGGTTGATACATCGGGATCGGCGTCTATTTTGTCGAGTAGTGCAGGAACCAATATAAGTGGTACTGAAGGAATCAGCCGTAGCGCAAATTGAAGCGATTGTGACTTTAGCAACTGCCTAAAGAGGGTTTTTTTGGTAACAGTACAAAAGTCTTTATTATTTACTATTTCAACAAAGAGTTCACGCGTTGGGCCTTCAGGCAGCTTTTCTGACCAGCTGTAAAATGTCTCTCCTGGGTTTGCTGTTGCGGCGTGGACTGCTTTGATCGCGAGCGTTGGATTATCTTCAGATTTTGTGTAGTAGCTTCTTACAAGTTTTAAGAGGTTTTTCTCAACTAAAGAGGCGTTGTCGCTTTGATCGCCTGCTACAAGTCTCGCAAACATAAGAAGCGCATTTTTCATCTCTTCAGGATCTACGCGCGCTGTGTCAGAGTAGTGTGTCAGGCAGTCGGTTATAGTATCGATTGAAGTGTCAGTCGCCGTTTGGCTGAGCATTCTTGTAAATCTATGGGTATTTGCGGCAGCTTCAGAAAACTCAAACGTTGTGAGCATGCGTTCTATCGTTTCAGTAAAGGCTTTTCGTGATGATGGGTGAGGTAAATCCCACTCAATTTTATCAAGGCAACCTGTTGAAAAGGGTAAAAGTTTAAGCAGGAGGTCAAGATATCGCTCATCATCTGTACGACTCCACGCACCAAGAAGAAGCAGTATGTTGACAAGCATATGTTTCGAGGTAAGATCTCTAAAGCTTACGGGCTCATCTCCTAGAAGTACGCTTTCTAAAAAGCCTGCGTATTCTTCAATTGTGCTGCCTTCTAAAAACTTTTGCATTTGCCATTCATACAGCTCTGTATAGAATGCTGATTCATATTCTTTAGGAAGTTCAAGTCTCTCAAAGGTTTCTATGGTGGTAGCTACAGTTGCCGTTGAGTTGCAAAGTGCGCACCCAAGCTCAGAGATTTTTCTTGTTACACTTGCTGCGATTGCGGCTGTTGGTTGGGTAAGCCGACTCCAGCATTGAAGAGCGTTGATGAGAAATTCTTCCGCAGCTAGTTGTGGTTTGGGGGTGATTCTTTCTATAATTGCCAAGACACATTGACATTCCTCATCTTTAGAGTATCTGTACAACGAATTGCCTTTAAGAAACTGATCAACACGCAGGTCTAAATCATGAATAAATTGACACGATGGCTCTATTAAGGCATGGCTGAGATCATCTGAAATTATACCATTAAAGAGCTGGTTGCCGTTATCAGAGAGAAGGGCAACATAGTAGGGGAGAATGCGGGCAAGGAGTGCGAGATCTTCTGGTTTATGGGTATGGACGTATCTGCAAAGAATAAGTAAAATATTTGCCTGTATGTCTCGTGTGGGCAAGAGGGAAAATTCTTTGGATGAAACCATTTTCCATAACATCTGGATATGTGACTCTACATCTTTACCGCGAGCCAAGTTTTCTAATGCGCTGATTGCACTACTTTGGCTGATCGTAATAGAAGATAACGAAGTTTCGAGGATATCAAGATCTGTTTCGGCGCCTTGATACTTTAAATTTACTGGAGAGCTAGATCTCAGAAGACCGATATTAAATGTCATTTTTTTCCTAAAAAAAATAAATTAGGAAAAAAGTATGAAGATATACCAAATAAAAGTAAAGCACTTATTTTAAGTAGCTTGTTTTAAGTAAAGAATTTTATTGTGGCGAGCTTTTGCAACGATATAGAGTAAGGTAAGTGACGAGGCTACGCCGATACAAAGCATTGTGCAAAAAAAGCCAGGCCAGCTTAAGCGCTCCGCCAAAAATCCGCCGGAGCAGGCCATAAGGTTGGTGGCAAAAGCTGAGAGCGACCATAAAAAAGCATACTGCACAGGTGCATAGGCTGTATCGCAGCTTTTCCACAAAAGTGAAATAAAGGCTGTAATAAGCATGCCGCCTGTAAGGTTCGAGAGGCCCGAGGTAACGTAGAGAAGTGTATAGGATTTTCCGATCAAGCTGTGGATAAGGCAGCCCGATTCAGAAAGGGCGTGGATCATGCTTAAAATGGCAACGGCATAGTATGGATTTTTACCTTTAAGAAACTTTCCTGCCAAAAATGCGCCAACGATAGTCGAAGCAAACCCGAATGTCTTTGCTGCAAGTGCTAAATCTTTTTTATCAAATCCAAGATCAAGATAAAATGGCCCCTCCATAGGCTTTGCCATGTGATCTGCCATCTTAAAGAGCACGATAACAGAAAGTATCTGAACCCACTGTCCGCTCTCTAAAAAGCGCCTACATGGCTGGATAAAGGTCTCTTGTACTATTCCCTGAAAAACTGTCGGATAGCTTTTAAGCTGGTTTCTTCGTGCTTCCAATGTCTCGTAAGATCTGTAGGGCTCTTGCACCATCAGCATAATAATGGCTGAAAGGACTGTAAGTAGCGCGCATATGAGAAATGCTGAGCTCCATGAGGCAATGTAAGCGATGTAGAGCACGCCAGCTCCCGCAAAGAGAAGACCTGTTCTATAGCCTGTTATAAGGCAGCTGGAGCCTACGCTGTAACTTGCTGTGGGGATACTTTCAAGCTCATAGGCAATCCCTACCATGTAAAGACATCCAGCAAAGATGGAAAGCATAAAAAGCGCCAGCGCAAAAAGCCCTGTGTAGCTTGCTGCATCTATGGTTGCCATAAGGAAAAAAGAAAACGCAATGCCCATAAGTGCTACAAGAAACCACGCCTTACGTGGGCTTTTTGTTAAAAAGGGCAGCCTCACGTGGTCGATAATGGGCGCCCAAAGAATTTTCGCGCTAAAAGGAAAACTTAAAAGACAAAAGAGTCCTATAAGCTCTTTTGTGAAGCCACATTCAGAGTAGTAGATAGCAAGGTTTGTGCTGTTGTGCTGTAGGGCATTTAAAAACCCGATTAAAAAAAGCACCGAAAAAATTGGCATAACAGCAAAGTATAACAACTATGCTCATTTTTTTGGTGCTCTAGAGAGTGTTAGTCGAACGGCACGTAAGAGTGGCTAATCATCTTCCATCCATCGTGGGTTTTATGCCAAACGTCTATCGAAGGACCGCTCACAATGCCTTCGCCTGTAGCATAAAGATCATACGAAATAACAAGAGTATTTCCAGATTTTGCTGTCAGTAGATTTTGTAGCTCAAACGAAGTAACTGTCAGACCCAAAAGACCTGAAATCTGATCTTGTTGAGTGTAGACTCCATCGAGATTTAGTCCCTGAAAATTGCAGGCAAGTTTTTTTGAGTAGCAAACTACATCTTGGTTCATTACACAGTTCCAGAAGCTATGGACCAGGCGATATCCCTCGGCTGTATGCTCCTGTTTAGGTGCATTTTTTGCACTCAAAGGCAGCTGCTCTAGCGTGAGAATTGCTACGGCTGCTACGAGGCATCTAATAATTTTTTTTATATTCATCGAAACTCCTTTTGTTACACAACTCTTACCAGATATAGAGATTGGTGTCAAAGCTGGGGCTAAGAGAGGAATTAAACAAGATATGCAGGATCGGCTAAAGCCGGCAGGATAGGCAGGATACAAGGTAAACAGGATGATAGAATAATAATCTTCTTACAAAGACCTTGAGAACCCGGAAAATAAAGGCCCGATTTCATCTATCTTGCTTATCCTGCCGCTGAAGGCGATCCTGCGCATCCTGTTGATTTTTTTATTTGTTATTAGACTGATGCGTATGCCTGCGCATCCTGATAGAAAGCGTTCAGAGGTATGGTCAACAAGGTGCTACTCCACCTGAAAGCGATTAGCAGAAATCGTTTTCTTTTGCACGGCTGGAAAGGCAGTCTCTATGCTTTCGTTGCCTTTTTGCAGGAGGCTTGTTTCGCAAACTACAAGCTCAGTCACATTTGGAAAGTGCGTTCCTTCAAACGTCGTTATTCCACGACATTTAGAAAGTTGGAGGCTTTTTAGGGTGTTGCCTGAGGTGCGAGATACTATTTGGAGATCTTCATCGATGATGGAGGCTTTATGAAGTTCAAGTTCTTCAAGATGAGAAAAGGTAAAATCGTGTAACGTTCGTAGTTTTGTGTTTTTCAGAATAAGCTGCTTAAGGCTTGTTTCAGCAGTGGCTGATAGGGCTAGAATATCATTTGCTATCAGCTTAGAGTGTTCTATATGAAGTATCGAAAGTTTTGGAGCTTCGATATCGGCAAGTGAAAATAGATCTCGCATTTGGCTATCGCGACAGATGCACTCTTCTTTCGTGCAATTTTTTACGTGCAATTCTCTTAACTCAGAGAAATTCACGCCTTCAAGTTCTGGATATTCATCGTCGGCAAAGTAGTCGATACAGGTCAAGGAAAGTTTTTTGAGATTTCCAAGGCTTGCGTTACAGAGGGCCTTAAACCAGTCCAGTTGATATGAAAAGCTGCATTTTGTAAGCGTAAGCTCCTCCAATGCTGGAAGTGCAAAGCCTTCTGGAGCTGCTGTTCCTTCAATTTTACATTTCTCTAATACCAGGTTTTTAAGGTTTTTGCAGGTTTTGGCCAGCTGTTGAGTGCTATCGGCAGTTAGTATTACGTTATGAAGATGTAGTATTTCAAGCGAAGAGGGAAGAGACGTTGGCAGTTGTTCAGTGTGATTGTCTCGACCTATGTACACTGTTTTAAGATTTCGAGGAAGTGCTTCTAGAGATACAGGGCAGTTGCGAATATTAAGCTCTTCGAGTTCAGTGAATGTTTCTCGTTTAAACGAGGTTATATTTCTTGAGCCTGCAAGATCAAGTCGTTTCAAATGAGGGCAAGCTTCGCTAAGTGAAATAAGCCCTTTATCGGTCAATGATGAATCTTTAGCAAGCAGTCGTTCAAGTCGTATATAGCTATTTTTTGCTACAGAGGTGAGATTGGGACAGCCCGAAATAATCAGCTCTTTTAGGCTCTTTTGACAGTGTGCCCCAAGCTGCTCGAGCTGCTCATTACTCAATGTTGAGCAGTCTTTCAATTGAAGGGTTGTAAGATTGGGAAAGGTGGCACAAGGTATGGCAGAACCGCTTGAAATTGTAAGCGATTCAGTAGCGACTCCAAAAAAATAGGCTACTTTATCCAGACTATGACAAAGGCCATGAATTGAAACTTTTTTATCTCTTGCCAAGACGCCATATCGACATTGTTGCATCCAGATCATCGGATGGTCTGCATCTAACGTTTTGATAAATTCAGAAAAGGCTGGAGATCTAGCGGATTCGGTATGAAAATAATAAAAAATAAAATACTTTAATTTTGTGAGATAGGGGGTCTCTTCATGTTGAGCAAGAAATTCTATGAAACTTTTAACTGCTTCGAAGTCATCACCTATCGACCAATGTTCTACCAAATAGCTTGCCACGGCTTCGCCAAGTGAAGAAATTTCAGCAAAGAGCGCAAGTTGCAAAAGGGGCAATGCATTTTCTGCATCTATTGCCAGAGCGCCTCTTTCGATAAAGGCAACACAGGCTTGAGCACAGTCAACCCCTTCAGGCAGAGCAATCCGGATTTCGCCAGTTTGCTCTTCATGCATTCCATTTGAAAAGCTGTTTGCAAAGTGTGGATCGAGCGACTCAAGATAGCCTTTTGGGACGACACGCCGTTCGGCTCCTACAAGTACGGTCACTAAGCCAAAGATCTGGGGGAATTTTTCGTAGAGCCTCTTTTGGAGCTCTGCCGCTTTTTGACCAACTTCGGTTTCTGGGGCTTTGGTGCGGATGATGTGAACGCTGCGCTTTTTAAGCTCGTCAGGTGAAACTTCTTCACCCGCGCACTTTTGTAACACTTCAAGAAAGAGCTGTTCATCTGTTGGGCTTGCATTTTCTGTAAGCTCCCACCAAACTACATTTTGTTGCGTATTATTTGTGACATTCATAAATAAATCGCTCTAATTATTATACAAATGTTCTTAAGTCTACAACAAAAAAACTCTATTTTAAATAGCTTTATTGGTTCTCGTGATTAAACCTAAAAACGGTAGTTTGGTATTTGGGCCAGACGGGGCCTTCGATGCAGTCGAGAAAACCGATGGTGTGAAAACCATTCTTTAAAAAGAGGGAGCTTGAGGCTTTGTTGCGAAAGGGCTCTGATAATACCGCTGCAATAAGGCCGTTTGGGCTTACTTGTTTGGCTTCATCAAGTAAATGTGATGCAAAGCCCTGTTTGCAGGCATCTCTTCGCACCGCTATCTGTTCAATATAACGAAGATTGACGAGCTCTAACTCATCTCCATCAAAGCGAAAGGTTCGTATTTCAGAATTTTTATAAAGGTCAAAAAATTCAGAGATGTCAGTAAGAATAAGATAGGCCGCAAGGCCGTGATCATCTTCAATCCAAAGGATCTCTACACCCTTCTCATCGATAAGATGGAGGAGCTCTTCAGTTGTCATTTTGACAAATAAAAATCCATCCTGGAGTTTTTCTTCTGGCTCTTGAGCTCGTATGTTCACCTGCCAGCTTTTTTGAATGTCCAACAATGCTTCGATAACCTCGAGCTTGTCAGCTGACTCTTTAGAGGTGGTGTGAAGCGAAAAAGCTGCAAGCAGGTTGCAGCTTAAACAAAATAGGACGATAAGATAGTTCATGGCGCTATATGGGCTAGAATTTGTGGCCACTCTTCATCGGGTATTTCAGCACCCATGTGCTGGATAACAGTAGAGCCTAGATAGTTACCAATGTAGGCCGCGCGGTGAAGGTCAGAGCCGGAAAGTACGCCGTAGAGAAATCCGCTTGCAAAAAGGTCTCCGGCGCCTGTTGTGTCAACAACCTCAACTGTACGTGAAGGGCAGTGAAAAACGTGGTTTTTCGAACCCACTAAGCAGCCCTTTTGGCCTTGTAGTACCACACACACTTCAACAAGATGGCTCAAGGCTCTACACGCTTCAGTGGCAGAGAGGTCTGAAAGCTCTTTAAGCTCCTGTTCATTCAGAAAAAGAATGTCGACATACTGTTCTAGAAGCGAAAAAATTTCGCTCTTATGCTCACGCACCAGCTGAAAACAGCCAGGATCAAAGCTTACTGTGGCATTATTGGCCTTAGCAAGCTTCATAGCCGCTTCAACAAGCGATTTATTGCGCAAGGAATAGCCATCAAGGTGCACAAGCCTGACATCTTTAAAGCAGCTGGGTTGTAAATCTTGGGGACAAAAGGCAGCTCCTGCACTAGGTACAGACAAAAATGTTCGGTTTTTATCTGGTGTAACAAGGCAGACAAGTCTTCCTGAGGGCAGCTCTTGATCTTCTACTTTGATTACGGTGAGATTATTTTGCTTGAGGTTTTCTTCGTAGCGCATGCCATATTCGTCGATGCCATCGCGTAGGTGATACGCTGCAGGTATTCCGAGGCGCGCAAGACCTTTAAGGGTGTTTGCACAGCTGCCGCCAGGTATAATGACAGGATCTTGATCTAACTCGGCAAGTATTTCATCAACCTTGGCGATTGTAACAACGCTCGAGCCGCCTTTTTTGCCGGCATGGCGTTCTACAAACTCATCACTTGCAGTGATGATGAGGTCTGTCATGGCTGTGCCAATGCCCAGCGCGTCATAGTGTGCATGTAGGGGTAATGTAATGAGGAGTAGTAAAAGTGCTTTCATGGAGATACTCTATAAGATGAGGAACTTATTTCACAACAATTTCCATCTCTTTTATACTTGTAGCCATGTACAAATGGCTTCTTTATCAAACTACCCTTGCATATGGGTATATCAGAAACGCACTCTTTCCCAAGTCGTGGCCGGTCTATAATAGGATTACAGAGAGCCTCTATTTGGGCAGCCTTCCCATGAAGAGTCGAAAGGATCATATCACCCTTAAAAATGAGGGGATTGATACGATCATAAGTGTGGTGGAAAGATTTGAAAATCACACCTCGACTCTGTTGGGCGCCCCAGTGAGACCCGAAGAGTGGAGGGCACTTGGTATTCAGCAGTTTCAAATTGAAACAGAAGATTTTAAACCTCTTTCTGTAGAATCCTTTACAAAGGCCATTCAGTCAATTGACCAGGGTAAAAAAGTGTATGTGCATTGTAAAGCGGGCAGGGGCAGGAGCGCGGCCGTAGTAGTTGCTTACCTCGTTCTCAACTACCCTGAAAAGTACCCCACAGTAGAGTCGGCGGTAGAGTACGTCCGCACATGCCGTCCTCACATAACGCTTTCAAAGGATAAAATAGAAAGTATATCATCGTTTCTCCTTGTAAAATACGCCAAATCATGAAAAACTATTCGTTTTTTGAGGAGCGGAATGAAGAAAGCTGTTTCGGGTTCAGTTGTCTTTGACAATGTATCAAAATCCTATGGGGATGTAAAAGCGGTTAATAATGTCTCTTTTGAGATTGAAAGTGGCCACTTTTTTTCCATTTTAGGCCCAAGCGGCTGCGGTAAAACCACGCTCTTACGCCTCGTTGCAGGGTTCGAAAAGCCCGATAGCGGCAGAATCCTTATCGATGGCCAAGATATCACTGGACTTCCTCCAAATCAGCGCCCAGTAAACACCGTATTTCAGCAGTATGCACTCTTTCCACATCTCACCATATGGGAAAATATAGCCTTTGGCCTTCGAGTGGCTAAAAGACCCGAAGAGCAAATAGAGGAAGAGGTGGCAAAGATGCTCAAACTCATCCAGCTCGAGCATGCCCAGCATAAAAAGCCCGATCAAATTAGTGGCGGCCAGAAGCAGCGCGTAGCTATCGCTCGAGCGCTCATCAACAAACCGCGCGTACTTTTGCTTGATGAGCCACTTGCAGCGCTTGATTTAAAGCTTCGTCAAAAAATGCTTTTAGATCTTGATCAGATCCATGATGATGTGGGCATTACCTTTATCTTTATCACCCACGATCAGACAGAGGCGATGGCAGTATCTGATCGCATCGCTGTACTTGACCATGGCAGTGTAGAGCAGATTGGAACGCCAATACAGCTTTATGAATCTCCCAAAAGCAGTTTTGTGGCAGCCTTTATCGGCGACACCAACTTTTTTGACGGCCGCGTGATTAAGAAGCAAGAACGGGACTACAGCCTTCTTGAGATGGAAAATTTCCCAAACATCATCTGCTATAACGACAAGCAGATTTCGGTAGATGAACTTGTGCACCTGAGCATTCGACCAGAAAAGATACGCATCTCGCGCGAAAAACCAGAACCTAAGGCGCATCATAACCTCTTTTCTGGTGTGATTGAGGATGTTGTCTATAAGGGCGATCACACCAAGTTTTGGGTAAGAGTTGAAGGTCAGCGTATAGGCGTTGTGCAGCAGCATAGCCGCTTTCTGCTCGATGAAAAGCCGCTATCGTGGAATGACGAAGTGTGGATCACCTGGCATGCTGACGACGGCTTTATGCTCGAAAAATACTCAAGCTACTACGCAGAACAGATTGATACTGAAGAGGCAGAACCTATTGATATCATAGAGAGCTCCAAAGAATGAACGAACGGCCAAAAGAATACGCAATGACATTTGCCCCTTATGGCTGGCTTGTGCTCTTTTTTCTTATCCCTACTGTCTTGGTATTTGCCTATGCGTTTAAAGCAGAAGCAAGCTTTTTATCGCTCTTTTGGCAAGAATATGGGGTCATTTTTTGGCGTACAATATGGTTGAGTCTTGTAACGACTTTTGTCTGCCTGTCGCTTTCACTTCCGCTCGGCTATTTTTTGGCTCGTGCCTCTACAAGGCTCCAAAAGCTCTTTTTGCTCCTTGTAATTATGCCATTTTGGAGTAGCTTTTTGGTGCGGATCTTTGCCTGGAAGACCCTTTTACACCCTGAGGGTATACTACGAAAGACTCTTACCTTTTTGCATATCATCGACGCCGACACCTTTTTGCTCTATAACTTAGGCACGGTGCTTGTGGTGATGATCTACTCCTACTTGCCTTTTGCCATTTTGCCTATATATGCCCAGTCGGTAAAGTTTAACTATACCCTTATAGAAGCCGCACGCGATCTTGGTGCATCTGAAAGCTATGCATTTTTTAAAATCTTTGTGCCAGGTATCCGTCGAGGTATTTTAACGGCGGCAGTGCTTGTCTTTATTCCTGCAATTGGTGCCTATGTCATTCCCGATGTTGTGGGTGGTACATCAAGTGAGATGATAGGCAATAAAATTTCTCAGCGTATCTTTATAGACCGCAACTTGCCTCAGGCAAGTGCCTTATCAAGCATACTCTGTCTTGTTGTGCTTGTTCCGATAGCCATATCGGCCTATCTTCATTCTAGAGGCGAGAGGCAAAAGCAATGAAATCTGGACGCATCTCTCTCATCCTTGCTGCATGTGTGCTCTTCTTTCTGTATCTGCCTATCGTCGTACTTATGGCAAACTCTTTTAATGAATCGCGCTTTGGTGGTGTCTGGACGGGCTTTTCGTTAAAATGGTACTCGAAACTGTGGGAAGAGCGTGCTATATGGACAGCACTTACTAACTCCCTGATTGTAGCAACCTTTTCAACCCTTCTTGCGACACTTTTGGGCACTGCTGCTGCTCTTGCACTCTATAAATATAAGTCCTTTTTACAAAAAACCCACTATGGACTCATCTACATTCCACTTATTATCCCAGATATTTTGATGGGCGTGAGTCTTTTGATCTTTTTTGTCTCGCTACAATGGCCTCTCGGGCTCTTTACAGTCTTTATTGCCCACACAACGTTTTGTATTAGCTATGTGGCAATGCTTGTGCGCGCACGACTTGAAAATTTTGATCGATCACTTGTAGAAGCGGCGTATGACCTCGGCGCAAACTCCTGGGATGTATTTACAAGAGTTATGATTCCATTTTTGTCTCCTGCCATACTTGCAGGGGCGCTTCTTTCATTCACCCTTTCTATTGACGACTTTGTGATTACCTTCTTTGTCGTAGGGCCAGGGGTGACTACCTTGCCTATTTATGTTTACAGCATGATTAAGTTTGGCTCGCCGCCACTTATCAATGCTCTATCGACTGTGCTTATTGTTGTAACATTTTGTATTGTTTGGTTTACCCACCATTTAAGTGAGAAAAAATGAGATATCTGATTCTACTTTGCCTTCTATTTACATCATGCGGATCTAAAAAACCTGAACTTCATGTCTATTCTTGGGCAGACTATATCAAGCCTGAGATAGTAGAGCAGTTTGAAGAAAAATTTGGCTGCAGGGTAGTTATCGATACCTTCGATTCGAATGAATCGATGTTTGCAAAGTTACGCCTTGGCGCTACTGGCTATGACATTATCGTGCCTAGCAACTACTTTGTTGAGGTGATGCAGCAGGCAGATATGCTGCAGCCCATAAATAAAGAGGCGCTTCCCAATCTAAAATATATTAATCCAGCTATCTTTAAGCTTGTTGACAAAGAGTCATTTCGTATGGGTGTGCCCTACATGATGACACCGACAGGTCTTGCTTGGAGAAAAGATAAACTAGAATCCTTTGAATCTTCTTGGGCAGTATTTGCAAATGAGGCCCTGCGTGGCCGTATGACCATGCTCAATGACCCGAGAGAAGCAATTGGAGCAGCATTAAAGTATCGTGGCTACAGCGTGAACACAAAAAATGGTGAAGAACTTCAAGCTGCAAAAGAGCAGCTTCTTCTATGGAAGCGAAATCTTGCCAAGTTTGAAAGTGAACAGTACAAAAATGGCATTGCAAGCGGTGAATATATTGTTGTACAGGGCTATAGCGGCGATATTCTGCAGGTGATACAGGAAAATGACAACGTGGGCTTTAGTCTGCCTAAAGAGGGCTCAACCTCATCGATAGACTTTTTGGTAATACCAAAGCAGGCAGAAAAGGTGGCTCTTGCACATGAGTTTATAAACTTTCTTTATGAACCTCAAGTTGCCGCAGCAAACATGAACTTCACATGTTACCTTTGTCCAAATACTGAAGGCTTAAAACTTGTTGACGATAGACTGAAGGGGCTATTTCAGCAGTTTTTGACAGAAGAGTCGCTTAATAAAATTGAAGTGATTCATGATCTTGGAAGCTATAATAACGCCTACAACAAAGTTTGGGATGAGGTAAAGTCATTATGAATGCTCTTTTATCGCATATGGAATTGAACAGGATGCGCATGATCGGCTAACGCCGGCAGGATTGGCAGGATAAAATACAAAAAAACGATATAACGATAGGAACGATAATTATTTGTTTGTTATCGTTTCTATCGTTATATCCTTTTTATCGTTCTGAATTTTCTGCCTATCTTGCCGTTGCAAGCGATCCTGCGCATCCTGTTATGTTTTTACATGACATTAGCCTGATGCGCTGAGGTAGTTCTACGGATAATGCATAGAGCATTTTCCGCTCGGCGAGCTATTTACCCAGTTTTGTTGGATGAGGTAGTTGCGGCTGCCAAGTTTGACATTTGCTTGAGAACCATTTTGTGTTCCATAAGTTGATCCAAATGTCCATGCACATTTATCGGCATTTTCGTCTCCATACGCATCATACCATGCATTCAGATAGGGATCGGACATAATTTCCGCAAGTTCATGGGCAATAACAGAGGCCATCGCATCGGCACCGGCGTTGCCATTTGGACTTGTTGTTTGAGGGGCGCATGCGTTTAGGCATCTTGCAGCATTACCGATGAAGGAATATGGAATTTTCTTTGCATTAACAAACATATAGTCATGCCAGCCGCAGTATTGGGTGCAAAAACCCGATGATTCTGATACATCGCTTGAGGTAAGCACGAAATAGACTCCATTTGGGTCTAGGGGGAGTTTGCCACTCGTTATTGCGTTTTTAACAATTGCGGAAACAGCGCTATCGGTAAGCACTTTGCCTTTAGAGTAGTTATCAAAAATACTTTTTTTCAAGGTAACAAGATTCTTTATAGGAGTTTTTACTCCGCTGCTTGTCTGGTAGTAGGTAGTTTCTATGTTCAACCAGCTAGATCCACCAACACTATTCATAAAGTCAGTTAAAATTCCTACGGCAGAATTTGAGCTCCAGTTGCCATACCATATGTAGTAGACGTTTGCCCCTTGAGTCATTACAGAGCCGCCGTGATAGGCAATAGGCGACTGAGCAAGAGCTGCATCTTTTGTGATGCCCGAGTGTTCTGAATTGCCTATTATCGGCATAATACGCTTATTTGATTGGGGCTGGGTTGCTGAAGGAAATCTTTTTGAAGGTGGCATGCGGAAATCTTGCGAGGGATTATCTGCAGCAAAAACACTCACATCAACTGCAAGCATAGCTACAAGGCTAAAAATGGATGCTATAACTGTTTTCATAGATGGTTACCTCTCTAGTAAAACTGAAAGATAAACGAGAAAAACTTTTTAAATCAAGTGTTTGTTCAACCCTGCTGTAAAGAAGCCTGGGGTGACATTTGAGGGTCGACGACAAGTGAGCTGAGGTTTAAGCACTTCTTCTTAAGAACAATAAGCTGAAGATCATTTATCTTTCGATTGTCTATAAACGAAGCCGTTTCAAGGTTGGGGCAGTGTCTTGCAAGGGCAAGTAGTGGCATTCCTGTAAGCTTCGGACACCAGTCAAGGTTTATCTGTTTGAGATCGCGACATCGACGTACGACCGCTTTTATGCCTTTGTCGGTGATGCGTGTGCCACAAAGAGAAAGTTGCTCAAGATTATAACACTCTTGAAGAGCAAAGAGCGTTTTATCGGTTATATAAGGACAAAAGCTCAGATCGAGAACCCTGAGGTAAAGCTGATGGGTTTTGATTATACGTGTAAGGCTGTAGTCGGTAAGCTCTCTTGCGTCTAAAATCTCGATTGTATCAAGTCTCTCAAACTGCCGGACATGTTCGAGAAGCGCCTCATCGCCAGCTATATTCTTAAGGTGGAGTTGATGAAAGCCATTGAAGGAGCAATCTAGCGTAAGAGTCCGTAAAAGATCACTCAGTGTAGTCTTCTTTGTTTTTTTAAGGGTACAGGGTTCTTCTTTTCGCCGTAGTTCAGCGCAAAACGTATCTTCAGCCGAGCGTTTAGTCTGCATCATTCAACATTTTTTCATACATTAAGGGGAGTGTCTCTTCAAGCTGTTTGCCAATTGCTTGAAGTTCTTCATCTGATGCAGGAACAAAGTAGGGGGCTTTGCAGTAGGCCTTTTTGCACTCATTGAGCGTGCCTGTTTCACCTTCAGCCTTGAGGGGCATCATCCAGTAGCCACCAAGAAAGCGCACCTCTATTTTGTTTTTGTTGTAGATCATCACAAAGGCACAGCGCATCGTCGGCTGGTACCATTTGTCCTCTACCTGGATCAGATCAGATGGATAGTATTTTTCTATAAGAAATGAGTCATGTTGGTCTTTATTCCAGTGGTTGTAGGCACCATCTGGATCACTCTTGAGCTTTTCACTTGGTGTAAGGATATAGTGAAGTACTGAATCAAGCTCATCTTTAGCTACAAGAATCACACCCTTGCCTAAAAAGGCACTACGAGGTTTTATCACATAAATATCGGAAGGAATGTCGTCAGTAATCTGCTTGGCAAGTGTCTCTGAATAGACTTTTGGATACAGCCCCCATTCTGGCTTAATCTTGACAAGCTTTGGATCGCCCATAAAGAGCCTTGTCATCGTATATTTATCGATCCAGTAGCGATGTGTAGGGGCATCGATAAGTAAAACGCCTGGGCAGATCTTTCTAAAATGGTCGGGATCTACTAAAGAGCTGCCGCGTACGTAGAGCATAGCATGGTAGGAATTGATGTCGCTAGGATCTTCTGGGGGCTTTAGAGCATGTTTTTTAAAGCGATCGCTATTTGTAAAAGTTTTAATGGAGCTTTCTCGTATCCAGAAAGGAGATTCGTTAAATGTATCGATCAAATTCTTAAAGTTCACCTGGGAATGAACATACCACTTTTTTATGGGAAATTGATCAAAGGCTTCGACGATTTTAGGGCAGATTTTGCCATTATCGCCATTAAGCCACACATCGCCATAAAAGGTGGAGAGTATGCCATGCTGCACCTCGCAGAGCTTTACGCCCTCTTCTTTAGAATACTTGAGGTCTGCCACCATGTAGGAGATGTCAGCAGGGTAGTTTGATGCCGAAAGTGTCTGGAGACAAAATAGGCACAAAAAGAGGGATTTCATGTAGCCTCAACAAGCTGTGAGCGTTTTTTCCAGAGGTAAATAGGAAGACCTGTGAGTGTGATAAGGCCTGCCAAGCCTACCATCATCAAGCCTGACGAATAGAGAGCCCAGCCGCAAAATGTCAGGGCGCCTATGCCAATTGCTTTTGAAACATGGCTGTTCCAGAAGAGTTTTATGTAACTTAATACAGAAAGCACGTAGACAAATAAGAATGCCGTCACAGAGACATCGATAATGAAGTTTACCTGTGAGATAAGGTCTTTATTGAGCGTTACAAGCAGCACAGGCACCATGCCAAGGGCAGAAATAAGAAGGGCCCACTTTGGCGCGCCGCGGCTATTTGTGGTGCTAAAAAACTTTGGCAGGTGGCCATCACTTGAGGCTCCAAGAGCAATTTGGCCGCTTGTAAGCACCCAGGCATTCAGCGTGCCTAAGCAGACAATAGAGGCTGCAAGTGAGATCACAAGGTACCAGTTACCTCCAAAGATAATGGCGGCAGCGTCGGCAAAGGGTGCCTTTGACTGAGCTAGGCTTTCTGGCGGCACTACGCCCATAATTACGATGCTACTTACTATGTAGACCACAGCAACAAGAAGTGTGCCTGTAATAATGGCTCGTGGGATTGTTTTTCTTGGGTTTTCTACAGAGTCTGCCGGCGTTGTTGCCGATTCTACGCCAATAAAGCCCCAGAGCGTCAAGAGAGCCGCGGCATTAAGCACACTCACGGTAGACTCATTTGTGGGGTTAAAGGGCACAAAGTGCTCGTAGTTAAAGTAGTAAAGACCTGCTGCTGGAACAAGCACAAGCGGCAACAGCTTTAAGACGGTAAAGACAAATTCTATTCTCCCAGCAGAGCGTACGCCCATGAGGTTGAGGCCTGTAATAAAAAAGAGGCAGAGAACCTCTAAAATAAAGTTTGTAATAGGCGATAGATCACCAAAGAGCGGGCTTAAATAGCTCACAACCGAAATAACCACCATGGGGGTTGATAGCCACGAGATTACCCAGTAGGTCCAGGCAGAAAAGAAGCCAAAGGTCCTGCCAAAGGCAGTCTCAATAAAGGTGTGAGGCCCCCCAGTTTTGGGGATATGGGCAGAAAGGCCAGCAAAAACAAAGGCAAGCAGCATTGCGCCTGTTGCCGTAATAAGCCAGCTTGTGAGGCCTACGCCTCCAAAAGCGGCCATACTTGCCGGTAATAAAAAAATCCCTGTACCAATTTGGCTGCCCGCTACAAGAGAGGTAACGGCCCAAAAGCCCATTTTTTTTGTCACTTTACTAATACTCCTACGATGCCTGCAGCGAATATTATAAAGGGTTCGGGAATTTTTTTAACTAAAAAAATTATTGCTGTTGCCGTAAGGCATAGTATTACCGTGGTGGCGTCACATATAGCCTGCTTGCCAAGTACAAAGGCAGCTCCCAGTATAACTCCAGAGGCCGCTGCTGAAATGCCGCTAATAAAGGCGCGTGCTGAGTGGTTTTTGCGTATTTTTGTATAGAGCGGCGCAAGTATTATAACACACAAATAGCAGGGTAAAAAAACAGCGATAAGGGCAACACAAGCTCCTAGAAAACCCGCTACTAAATAGCCTATAAAGGCGCTTGTAATAAGGGCAGGGCCAGGCGTGATAAGACCAACTGATACAGCATCAAGAAACTGGGATGTTGTAAGCCACTGATACTCCTGAACCACCCCAGGCTCTAGAAGGGGAATAATGGCAAGGCCGCTTCCAAAGACAAAAGAGCCCGCCCAGACAAAGTAGAGCCCTATTTTGGCTAGGGTAGCACCTGTTGCTTCGCCATGAAGGCCTGTTGTAAGCCAAGCAAAAGGGATTGCGTGCATCTGGCCTATACGAGGAGGTGCTTTTATGAACATAGCGATAAGTCCGCTTGCAAGAAGTAGAAACACCACTTTTGTTGTCACAAATGGGGCTAAGAGGGCAGAGGTTCCAAAGAGTGTCCAGAGCAGCTTTTCGTTTCTGCAGGTGATTTTAGCAAGTTTACAGGCGCTTCTAAATATGATGGCAATAATGCTTGCGCCAATGCCATAAAAGGCAGATACCACCCACGATACATCTGAGTGCGATATATAGAAGAGTGCAAGGGCAATAACCAGTAAAAAAGAGGGGAGTAAAAAGGCTACGGCAATGATAGTAGCGCCAAAAACCCGAGCCTTTAGCCAGCCAAAATAGAGTGCAAGGTATGTTGCAAGCGGTCCTGGGCACATCTGTGCGAGTGCTAGCCCATGCACATAGTCATCGTGGGTAAGCCAGCCCTTTTTTTCCACTAAATCGCGCTGCATGTAGCCTATGAGGGCGATTGGCCCACCAAAGCCAAAGGTGCCAAGCCA
Organism: Verrucomicrobiota bacterium; assembly: GCA_018239765.1. GTDB lineage: Bacteria > Chlamydiota > Chlamydiia > Chlamydiales > FEN-1388 > SZAS-7. The sequence continues at coordinate 1,221 of JAFEGT010000090.1, read as the reverse complement.
TAAAAAATAGCGTGCGAGATCCCAAATTGTATACATATGGCCTGCATTATAGCGGTCAAGCCAGATCTTGTGTATTAAAGAATTTATTTGTTATAATAACGATATGCCTACTATCGATGATAATACGTACCATGAGCTCCAAAGTTATGCCAACAAGAGCGACAGCGGCGAAAAAGTGCGGCTTAAACTTCAAGGGCATACGCTCACAACCTGCAAGGCTATAACGCCCCGAGATAAGCTCTACCTTTTTTTAGCTAGATTTGGCATTGGGCCTATGAGTCTTGCTAAAATAGTCTCCCATATCAATACCCTGCAGGCAGCTCCAGGACAAGAGGAAGTTCTTAATAAGATCAAGTCATCGCTTGCCGGTAAGGTTGAACGCTATAATGAAAAGAAGTTTCGTTGGCATGTGCCTCAGCGAGAAGTTGAAAAACTTACGGCCACGGTTGCTTCAAAAGCAATTTCAATCGTCAAGCTTGATGTTCCCCCAGTGGTTTCTATAGGCAAGGGTATTGTAAATCCCGGTAATTCCTGCTACCTCAATTCAGTTGTGCAGGGGCTTCGTGCTGTTCCGTTAGGATCGATGCAGCAGCGCTTTGCAATACTGGGGTCTGGCAACACGTTTGAGAGACTTGCCAGGGAGGAGTTCACATACGAAAATCTTACTCACGCTCATGCCATTTTAAAGGCCAATAGAGCTGAGTTTGAGGAGCTGTATAAGGATTCGAAACATCTAACCTTTATCCCTCATCAGGTATTCGAAGGAAAAACAAATGAAGAGATAACAACACAAGAAAAACTTCAAGCTATCGAGGCTGTTTTAGAGCGTGGGTTTGTTACGGATGAGGAAGCTGCCGATTTACGACTCTTTTTTACAGAAATGAAGGAAATAGTAGGGAGGATTCGTGAGGCAAGAGAGCGAATACGAACGCTTCATGAAACCCTTAAATCTGAAACTGTGAAAAACATAGATGACTTACGTATTTTTTTGATTACAGAGTGCGGATTTAATGGAGGTCTCTACTCCCAAGAAGACGCAGCCGATGCTTGTCTTGCGATTTTGCAGGCAGCGGCCATCAAGCCATTTTCAACGGCAGATGGTGTAGATACAATATTGAGGCTGCCACTAAAAGAGGGGGCCGGCTCTCTTAATGAGCTTTTACAGGATGTTGTGGTTGAACATCCAGCACCAGTCGTCCTACCTATTCAGCTTGATCGATA
>JAFEGT010000008.1:5239-22277 GCA_018239765.1 Verrucomicrobiota bacterium | reverse complement strand
TGGATAGAGTGCAGCATTTACATGCTCTATAAGACGCGTTGTAGGGGACGATAAAGCCCCTTTCATCTCGTTGTAGACCACTCCTTTGTACACAAGCGGGCTTGTAAGGTCTTCAGGGTTGCTAAGCTCTAGTCTCCAGCCTTCTTGGGCAAAGCTTTCTGGCTTTAAGATTGGGTAGAAAACGGCGTCTAGATAGACGTCGAGTAGGTTATAAAAATCCTGTTCTACCTGTGATGCTGCGGGGTAGCAGGTAAAGTCGGCACCTGTAAGGGCATTCATAAAGGTGTTGAGGCTTCTTCTGTTCATCGAAAAGAAGGGGTCCTTTACCGGATATTTTTTTGAGCCGCATAGCACAGTGTGCTCCAGAATATGGGCTACGCCGTTGGAATTTTCCGGAAGGGTCTGAAACGATAGGCAGAAGAGGTTTTCGGGATCTTCGTTGCCAAGATGTATAAAGTGTGCGCCTGTAATTTCGTGCACAAGCTCTGTTAGGTGGCACTGAAGTTCAGGAATTTCTTGCGATTTTGTTACTAAAAAGCCACGGTATCGCTCGCCAGTAGAAAAGGAAGGGGTAGTCATGCAGTATTCTTAACTCAAATAATATAAACCTCAGTCTACCTAAAAAGATCGTTTGAGCCAAGCACTTGAGCATGATAGTTAATAAAATAAAAAATAATAATATGGGCAGGGTTTCACACTTAACTTCAACGATATAAATGATATAACGATATGAACGATAAAAAAAAGGTGCTTCGCAATGCCTGTCAGCTGGAGGGGCAAACGACTTTCGTGCTCTTGAGTTTGTCTGCTATATCGCTTCAGAGGGGTAAAGCAACTTTTTTTATCGTTCATATCGTTATATCGTTCATATCGTTGAGAATTGCGACAAAGGTTGATGTCTACCAATTTCTGTATCCTGTTAACTGTCTTGTTAACGTAGCTTAGAGATCTGTTCGAAGGCTTCGTCTACGGAGATGCGTTGGCTCGGGTCTACACGCAAAAGTCCGTAAATAATGAGCTCAAGCTCTTCTTGTGGCGAGCGGTTTTTTTGCCGTACAAGCTTTGTTATGCGTTGGGTGAATCCTTCGACGTGATGAGGTATATCTTTCTTCATCTTGCCAAGAAGTGAGGTCTGTTTTTTTCCTGGTAGCTTTACTAATTCCTCCGCTTGAGGTAGAGGCTCTTTCCAAGGTACAGGTCTTTCAAAAAGCATTTCATATAAAAGTATACCTAAGGACCATGCTTCGGCTTTTACTACGTCGCCTTTAAAGTGTGCCTGATTAATAAGTTCGGGGGCAGTTGATAAAGCAGTGCCATAGTTGTCAAAATCATAGGGTTCATTTCTATCAAACGAGAGTCCAAAGTCGGTTACCCCCGTAATTGGCTTACCATCTTCTCTTCTGATAAGCACGTTTTCGCGCTTTAAATCCCAATGGATAACCCCAGCATCGTGCATTTTTTTTACTGTTTCAAGTACCTGTTTGGCAACTGAGATCTTTTCGGGGAGAGTTAGGTTGGTTTCTGTTTCTAAAGAGCGCTCATAACGGTCAAAAGCTGCAACTTTATGGCATGTATAATCCTCAACAGGAAATTTATGCACATAATCCTCGGGATTTTTTTTGAGTCCGGTAATGTCGGTGTAAAAGCGCATTTTTGTGATTCCGGGAACTTTTGCTTTTTGCAGTCGTTGAAAAAATGCCATCTCCTCATCGACGGCTTCTATAGTTCCAGCTATTTTTAGGGGAATGCGCGCAACAGCAACCGGTTTTGCAGGTTTATCGACTTTTGACAGCTTGACACCAGCAAAAACCTCTTTCCAAGAGCCTTTTGCTGATAGTTGTGACTTGGTTGGGGTTGCCATCACAACAACGCGGCGCTTTTTAGTAACATAAACATCTCGTGGGCCTGTAGATATAAGGTGTGCATCGCGAATGTTTTTTATCTTTGGAGCTTCTACCTCTATCAGATAGGCAAGGTGCATGCGCTCTTTTGCCAAAAGCGGTTTATGCTCGAAGTCGGGCAGTTTGCCAAGTTGATCATAGCGTGCCGCAAGAGCTGGCATCTCTTTACGAAGTTCCGCAAGGGAGCTTTTGGTGATTTTTTTGTTGCCTAGTGCAAGATCTTGAGCGAGCTCGCTAGGTTTTATTTTTTTCATTAGATCAGGTGGGATCGTATCGCTATCCAGAGGTCGTGATGGTCGCTTTTTTGAATTTTTCTCTACTACATAGTCGCTCTCTACGTAGTCTTTTGGTCCTATTTGCATAATAACCTCCACCGTCATTCTATCAATAAAATAGTTTATTGTCTAGGGGCTTGATTTTTAGGCTCTAGGTGGGGTATCTTTATTGGCAATAGTGAGGAAAATCGATGAAACGCACGCTTATTTTGCCAAATATCGTAACGGCTTTTAGCCTCTCTTGCGGCCTTTTTGTTATCTTCAAAATGAGTATGATTCCGTCTGGTACTGTTACCTACCAAAACATCATGGTCGCCGTGGCAATCTTGCTTGTGGCAGCTTTTTTGGATCTTTTAGACGGCGCACTTGCCCGCGCAATGAAGGTAGAGAGTGAATTTGGCGGTGTTTTTGACTCACTTTCTGACTCTGTCTCTTTTGGCGTGGCGCCATCTGTTGTTATCTTAAAGACTCTCTCTGTTGATCCGAGCACTATGCTCTATTTTTTTCTTACCATGGGCGGGATGATCTACTCTATAAGTGGGGTACTTCGCTTGGTGCGCTTCACCGTTACGAAAAATGAGGAAAAAAGCAAAGAAGAAAAAGCAAACTTTACAGGCCTTCCAATACCCGCCGCTGCGGCTATTGCGCTTGCCACAACGCTTTTTTTACACAGTCCCGAGGCTGAATTTTTTCATCAATTTACGGACCACGATAGGGCAATTGTAGCAACTATAGTCTTCTTTATTCTCGGCTACTTTATGATCAGCCGCTGGAAGTTCCCAAGTTTAAAAACTGTTCGCCTGCGCGTTGGGTCATTTCCTATGGTGCTCCTCACAGCATTTGCTGCAGCGCTTATTCTGATTACAGCCGTTCACAACTTTGCAACGCTCTTTTTTGCGGCATCGTGGGGCTATTTAATCGTGGCGTGGCTACTTTCGCTTGTGCGCATCATTTCAGGCCGTCGCCTTCAGTCTCTTGAAGATTTCGAGCCCGACTCCGACGAAGAATAATATACACGTCGTGAATGCCCATACTCCCTGCCCATGCCCTTGCCCGTGCCCTTGCCCATTCATTTTAATTATTCTGCTAAAGCCCTCTTGAGGGGGCGCTATAACACCCCTTAAAGAGGCTCTAATGGAAATAAAATTAAAATGCGGGCAAAGGCAAGGGCATGGGCACGGGCAAGGGAATGATGGTCGGAAAATAAGGCGGCTACTTCTGTGGTGAGTAGGAGCGGATCAGGCTGCGGATAACGCCTTGGATTTGATACTCTGAAAGCTCTTCAGCTCTTCCAATAACGGCGCCTGCTTCTTTACTGTGCGCCAATATTAATTCACCAAACTTTGGGCTTACTTGTGCTTCTACGATGACAAGATCGCCCGGCGCCATCTGATGATCAATAAAGCTCTCATCACGTATTAAAAACCCATACAGCGCTTTTGTAACAAGAAGTAGGGTTGGCGGCAGGTCAAAATAGGAGACCTTCAAAAAGAGCTCAATCTTTTTTCCTTGAGAGATGCCCCCTATAATCGGAATCTGCAGTGGTTTTTGAGGTTTATTTTTGCTGCTTTTAAGCAGACCTGACTTTTTTAGGTTATGTACATGCTTGTGGACGGTAGCAGGGGATGATAGTCCTAGCATCTGTGCAAGCTCGCGCATGCTGTACTCTTTTTGGCTCATAAGCGCTAAAATCTGGCTTTGGCGCTTTGTAGGCTGCTTCATGTTGCAAAAAGGCTCTGTCGCAGCTTTGCTGGTAGCGGTGCTTCAAAGATGAGATAATCAAGAAAATAGGCCGTCAACCACATTATGAGGGCAGCAACATAGACATCGGATATAAAATGGCCTCCCTGGACTATACGTGCGACAGAAAGCGCGCCTCCTAGACCAACTGCAAGTGTCATCCCTAATGCCGCTATCGCTTTATTCTTGTAGCGTCTACCGATAAAGTAGAGGCAGAAAAAGTAAAAACCGCAGGTAGAGTGACCTGACGGAAAGGATTTAGAAGGCTCTAATGCATCAGCAAATTGCGGCTCGTAGTAGGCTCTAAAGTCCTGTTTTCCTCCAAAGTCTACAACCTGGCGCGGTCTGGGTCTTCCCCAGCACTCTTTTAAGAGCGAATGTGTGATGACAAGAGATCCCATAAAGAGGGTAAGGCAAAACATCGAACAGATGGCACGATAGGGCTTGAGGCGTGCTACCCAGCGAGATGCAAAAAGCGCTATCGCTCCAAATGCTGCTGTTAATGCCGCTGGCATGGCGCCATAAAGATAGATGAAGTCAAAAAAAGGTGTGGTGTAAAAGCCATATTCTTCAGGCTCTTGACCCGACCAGCCTCTATAAAAGGTCATTTTGGCAATAAAAAGGTCTAGTGCTGCGCTAAAGGGTGTAAGGAGTAGAAGTAAAATGAGGGGGTATGCCCAGAGCGCATGTTTTTTCAAGGTAAACTCTTCACTATTTTTCCCTACACTTATAGCGTAAATACCCATTTTTTGGGTAAAATGATGCAAAAATCGAGGTCGTATGATCGAAGCGATTGCTTTCTTTTTCTTTCTAGTCGCTGCATTCTTTGCATATCGCTGTTTTATTTTAACTCAAAAAGTTACTGAATATTCTGTACACCTAGAGCTTCAGGGCTCTATGAAAGAGTCGTTTAAAGCGCTTGCAACGGACACCTTTGAGCGTCAGCAGTCGGCATTTTTTGAAAGCCAAAAGCAGCAGATGGTAGGCGAGCTTGTAAAACCGCTTAAAGAATCTCTTGATAAAGTCGATGGCAAAATCCAAGAGCTTGAAAAGGCTCGCATATCAGCCTATGCCTCTCTCTCTGAAACTCTGAAGAATGTGAATGCAGAAACAGGTAAGCTCTCCAGGTCGCTCAGATCCTCCAACGTGCGCGGACAGTGGGGAGAGATGCAGCTGCGTCGCGTGGTTGAGCTTGCAGGTATGGTTGAATACTGCGATTTTATTACCCAGCATACTATCAACACAGAAGATGGAAAAAAGAGGCCAGACCTTATTGTAAAGCTCCCAAATGAGCGCGTGCTTGTTATTGACGCAAAAGCGCCTTTGCAGGCATATTTAGAGGCAGTAGAAGCACCCACAGATGAGCTAAAGGGATTAAAATATAAAGAGCATGCAAAGCAGGTAAAAAAGCATTTAAGCGATTTAAGCGATAAGGCCTATTGGGAGAGCTTTCCCCATACACCTGAGTTTGTGATACTCTTTTTACCGGGTGAGTCATTCTTTGGAGCCGCATTGGAGGCAGATCCTCAGCTTGTTGAGTTTGGTGCGGATAAAAAGGTGCTTATGGCAACGCCTACATCGCTTATTGCGCTTTTACGAGCTGTAGCTCTAGGCTGGCGTGAACAGGTGATGCATCGAGAGACCATGCAGATATGCGAGCTTGGAAGGTCGCTTCATGAGCGCCTTTCAACAATGTGCGACCATTTTGGCAAGCTTAAAAAGGCAATTGATGGATCGGTAGATGCCTACAATAAAGTAGTGGGTAGTTTTGAGGGCAGAGTTTTACCTGCAGCTCGCAAGTTTTCAGAATTCAAGGTGGTTGCAAGCCAGGAGCTTCCCATCTTAGAACCAGTAGAGAAATTAACGAAGAGTTTAGAGTGATCGTACGCTTTATCTGGAAAAATGGTGTTGTTGATTCTATAGATCTTCAAGAGGGGGCCGATGCGCTCATTATCGAAGGTTCTGATAAAGAAAAGAAGTTCACAGAAGAGTGGTACAAAAATTACCTAAAAGGGGTTCATAACCCACTTCCCATGAGTCCTGCAAAGACAGCGTTTACTCAAGCTGTTATGGACGAAATATGTAAAGTGCCTTTTGGTACAACAATAACCTATACAGAACTTGCAGCGCGAGTGGGGAATAAAAGGGCTATTCGCGCGGTAGGAGCAGCGTGTGGACGTAATCATCTGCCACTGCTTGTTCCTTGCCATCGCATCCTAGCCAAAGATTTTTCGCTTTGCGGATTTAATAAAGGTTTAATAATAAAAAAAGAACTATTGGAGTTAGAGAATGCATTATGTCACAACAGCCGTCGAGCAAGCGTTAGGAACACTTAATCTCTACCATCCACAAAAGCCAGAACAGCAGCTTGATCCCATTTCGACCATCTGTATGCTCTCCTTACGCTCACTTGATGCCTTTAAGGGACTCAGGCCAGGAGTAAGCAACCACTGGCTTAGCTTTAGTACGGGGCCTATTCGAGGTGCTAATCATGAAAGTAGCAATGACCTACAGTATGTCAAACAAACACTGAGGCTTTTTGTAAAAGGCTGGGTAGCTAAAGATAATGAGACTTTAGCTAAAATTGCCGCTGCTGCACAGCGCGGGTTAGCGCTTCTTTGGGCAGATTATGAGGCGCAAAAGCTTAACGATGTAGATACCTGTGATGTGTGCTTAAAGATCTTGGTCAGTTGGCTTGTGCCTCCTCCTCCCGTTCAAACAATCAGACTGCCGCCTCTTGGTGCGCACTATTTGCCTGAACAGAAAGAAATAGACGCCCTGACAGAACAAAAAAAGAAACTCTGTGAGAACGCCCGTCAGTTTGTCGCAAAACATGCTGGGAAAGATGCGTTTTCTGCGGACCTCATAAAGCAGCTTATCGATCAGTACGATGGGCAACCAGTCACACTTCAGCAAGTTCCTGAAGGGTTACAAGACAGAGAACGTCTTATCGTCAATCAGGCAAACGGTGAGTGGACAAAAGAGAAGCTCGCTGTATTTGAGAGCCTTTTACAAGCCAAAAATATCGCTGCGCTGGTTGCTGTTCTCGAAGAGCATAGACCTGTTACGAAGTAACAAGGCGCTGTCTCTCTTGAAAGAGCTTGTCAAAGACGTCGCTGCCGACTTTAGAGAGAATTTCTCGAAATTTGAGGTTCATCTGTGTTCTGTCGTCGCCATAATCTTCGGTAAAGCTGGCAAGATCTTCTCGTATTGCTTCGCTTGGCAGTTTTTCGACAAGAGCAAGGGTGCCTGCCTTTGTTGGCTTTGAGTTAAGCCACTGCACAAGCTTTTCAATTACCACTTTTTCATGTTCGCAGCCAAGGGCAGTGAGGATATCGGCAAAGTAGGGGCTCAGTTTTTTATCGTCCATGATCTGTGGGATCACTTCACCCAAAATACCTTCTGGTACTGGATGCAGAAGTTTTAAGAATGTATCGAAGTAGCGTCTTAAGTCTTTCTTTGGAGCTTCTACGGGAGTCGGGTCTTTAATGTTTTGTGCGCCTACTTTTTGCGTTTTGGCAGTTATAGGAGCAAGATTTTCTTTACTGCGAAGCTTCTTTTTTGAGGTTTCTGTCGCAGGTTGTGCTATCGGCTGTTTTGACGAGATCTTCATGTTGCTAAACTCCTATAATTTTATGATATTTTTGGGGGTTTAGCCTATTTGCTGAATTTCCACCAGCAAAAAAAGTGCCTTCCTCAAAAAAATCGTGCCCTTGCCCTTGCCCCTGCCCTTGCCCGATTAGTTACTATTAATAATAAAAATAGCCATACTTAATTATACTTTAAATAATTATTGTAATTAAATTAAAATAATGGATAATAAAGGTTGGGTAGGAGAAGTGTATTCTTCGCTTAACCAGGAGGTTCGCATGCATATGAAGAAAGTCCTAGAGAAAATTGCTTACCTCGAGTTTGAAAACGACCAACTCTCATCAGAGTTGCACTACGTAGACAAGCTCCTTAGGGCTGTTGGCTTTACTGACGGGCTTACCACCGTCAAACAGGCCGCAAAAGAGCTCTTTGAACAGGAGCAGGCTACAGCTCGCGAAGAGAAGCCGCTCGAATAGAGTTAGTTAATGTGTGTACGTGCTAGGGGCTGCCGTTCTGGTAGCCCCGTTTTTATTTTTCTTAATCTCAATCTGTTTGTATTCTCCAAGTCAGGAATCAAGATCAACAGCCTTTTAAGAAACTAGAGGCTTTTAATCTCTTAAGGCCTGAAGGGCCGGCATATTATAGCCTAGGTCAAAGCGTAGCGGAGGCCTAGGAATTCGTGTAAATACAATAATGAGCCCTGAAGGGGCGGCATATCATCGTATACACGCAGGGTCTTAAAAGGGATAATGCCGCCCCTTCAGGGCTCATTTGTTTTGTAGCCTGATTATCCTAGGCCTCCGCTTCGCTTTGACCTAGGCTATGATATACCGGCCCTTCAGGCCTTCGGAGAGATTCTCTTATGTAAGCAGCTCATGCAAGTCATCGAGTTGGGGGGTAACGGCCCCGTCATCTTCCAGTAGTATTTCAGCAAGGTCTGACTTTTTATTCTGAAGGGCTAAAATCTTCTCTTCGATAGATCCCGCTACGTAGTAGCGTTTGCTAAAGACCGTGCCTGTGCGGCCGATTCTGTGGGCTCGGTCTATCGCTTGGGCTTCTTGCGCCCTATTCCACCATGGGTCATAAAGCAGCACATAATCGGCTCTGGTGAGGTTTAAACCCACACCGCCCGCCTTCAGGCTAATAAAAAAGAGGGGGTAGTTTGGGTCGTTTTGAAAGCGGTCTACAAGCTCTTGGCGATTTTGAGTTTTTCCCTCAAGAAGGAGATGTCCCCAGCCTCGTTTTGTGGCCTCTTGGCTAAAAAGGTGGAGCATGCTGGTAAACTGACTAAAGAGGAGCACCTTTTTACCTTCGCTTATAAGCGTCTCTAGGTCTTCAAGCACAAGGCCAAACTTTCCTGAGCCTGCTTGCCCAAGCTGAGGCACAAGGGCAGGATGACACGCAATCTGTCTTAGGCGTAGGAGTGCTTCAAAGATCTCCATCCGGCACGCTTTTGTGCCTTCAAGGTCGATTTTCTTAAGTAGCCCAGCCTTGAGGTTTGCCATAAAGTTATTGTAGATACGCTGTTGATCTTCTGTCATCGATACATAGACAATTTCGTCAATGCGCTCGGGCAGGTCCTTTGCAACATCGGCCTTTTTTCGTCGTAAAAAGAAGGGGGCTATAGCCTTACGTAAGGCAGAGGGGCTTTCATCAAAAATAAGACCAGGCTCTAAAAAGCGAAACTGATTGATAAGTTCTTGAGAGGAGTTTTCTACGGGCGTACCTGTAAGCGATAGTCTAAAGCGGCTTTTGAGCTGCAACACAGCCTGGTGTGTTATTGTGGAGCTGTTTTTGATGTTCTGTGCTTCATCAAGAATCACGCACTCATATTCTTGATTAGATGGCTCTTTTCGCAATTTGCCGTAGGAGATAATTTCAATATCGGATCTGGATGGCAAAAACTGCTCAATTTCGCGCTGCCAGTTACAGATAAGCGAAGTGGGAACTACAATCAGTACTTTGCCTTTTACGAGCGATAAAAAGGCAAGTACCTGTACAGTTTTTCCAAGACCCATTTCATCGGCAAGAAGGCCGCTCAGGCCTGCCTTATAGAGCGACACAAGCCAGTTTAGCCCCTCTTGTTGATAGGGTCTTAGTGTGCCCTTAAAGTCACTAGACGGCTTGCATTCGATTCTCTTTGCTGGCTCAATAACAGCGCGTAGGGTTTCGGAAAGCAGGGTAGGATTTGTAGCAGCAATGTGTGATTTTTTTAGCCTCATGCCCACAAGTTCAATCTGTTCAAGAAAGCCCTTGGTTTCACTATCAAAGGCAAGAAGGGCAGTCGAGCCATTTTCAAGTGGTAGTAAGCGCTCATTTTTCTGTAGAGATGTAGCCACCTTTTTTACCTCTAGCTGTTGATCGCCAAATGTAAAATGGCCTGAGACTCTAAAATCGTTTTCTTGCAAGATAATCTCTTGGCAGCGGATGATAGGCTGCCCTTTTTCATCTCGCACATCCCAACCTGATTCAATAAGCTGTAAAAGAGCGGACTGTGATCTATCTGTGGGGCAGTAGTAATTTGATTTACCAAGGTCTTTTTTACTAAATCCTGCTTTTTGAAGCTCTTTTTCGTGTGCGCTGTTCTCAAGGTAGGCAAACGAGCAGCTTGCATCTACAACCTGAAGCCTTGGAGCTTGCTTTGGTGCATCAAATTCGACGATGAGTGCAGGATCGGTCTCTTTTTTAAAGCGCACATATTCATCGCGAGTCATGGTTTTTGGGCCGCTAAGGAAGGGGGCAATATCCTGCCATCCTATGTTGGGCTCAAGAAAGTAGATAAAATTGCCTAAAATAGCAATTTGAGGCGATCCTTGCAAAATGAGGTACTCATTAAGCTCTTTATTCTTGAGAAGGGCGTGTACGGTAGTCTCTTCAACGAGATATTCGAGAGTAAGTTTTGAAAAGAAGTCGCAAACAACCCTTTTGCCATCCAAAAAAAGCTTTTGTGTTCCTGCAAGTTTTTGTAAAAGAATGTATGATTCGAGTGGCTTTACCTGCATGCGAGAAGGCTTATCGAACACGATTGTGCGATGTTGTCTTGAAAGCGAAGAATCTATGTTGTAGATAACATCCATAAAGAGAGATAATATTTCGTTTTAGTATACCACAAGGGGCTAAAATGACGCGACATTGGCAAAACTATCAAGACTGGGATCAGGCAGAAGCTGCATGGGATACTCAAGCTGAGCAAAAAGAAAAAGAAAATCCACTGAAGGTGCTTAAAAGCCTTCCAAACATGCCGGGAATCACGGCTGATACGGCAAAAAATCTCAAATGGAAGAGTTTGAGGTGGATGATTGAAAAGGATGAAAATTTTAACGTGCTTCGTCACGTCCTTAAATCGCCCTTTAAATATGCTGCACGCTATATTCGGTCACTTCTGAAGCCAAAGCCATTCTTACGAGATGATGATTTTTTTCTCTATGGCATCAAAAGTGTTGATGAATTTAAAAAGCAGCTAGAGCGTAAAGATGTACTGCTTGTAGTAGGCTTTTCATACTGCGAAAAGCCTCATGAGTGCCCCTCGGGAAGGTTTACTGATGCCTGCATTCATGACCCGAACCATCCGGTATGTGGACAATGCTTTATCGGTAAATGCGTGAATGCGCTGCCAGAGACCAGAACAGTGCCTCTTTTTATTCCCACAATACATTACATTGCAAAAAAAATATTCGAAATAGTAGAAGGAAATCGGGACAAGCAGGTGCTCTTTTTGATTACCGCATGTGAAATGACGCTACAGATGTTTGGCGACTGGGGTAACATGTCGGGAATTAAGGGGATTGGGGTGCGTCTTGATGGCCGTATCTGCAACACTATGCGAGCCTTTGAACTTTCCGAAACGGGTATTAAGCCCGGTCTTACCGTTGTGGTGGAGAGTACCAAAGTGCGCATGCTTGACCTGCTTAAACATTGGCGGGAAAATGGAACTCAGTCTTAAAGGTAAACGAGCACTTGTAACAGGCTCAAGCTCAGGTATCGGTGAAGCAATTGCGAAGGAGCTTGCAAAAGAGGGCGCATATGTTGTTGTGCATGGACGAAACGTCGAAAAGATCGACCGTGTAGTGCGCGAAATTACGGTAACGGGCGCAAAGGCTGTTGGCGTTCGTGGTGATCTTGCTTTTGATGATGCTGCAGAGCGCGTGGCGCAAGATGCGATCCGTGCCTTTGGCGGCATTGATATTTTGATCAATAATGCAGGGGCTTTTCCTGTTCGCGACTGGACAACAGCAACCCCGCAAGATTGGCTTGAGCTCTATAATATCAACGAAGTGTCGATGGTGCGCATGATTCACTGGATTGTGCCGCAGATGCAAAAGAGCGGTTGGGGAAGAATAATCCAGATTGGCAGCATTGCCGCGCTTCTACCAAGCCCATCAAATCCAGACTATGCAGCCTCAAAGGCCGCCAACCTCAGCATGACAGTAAGCCTTGCAAAGGAGCTTGCCGGCACAGGAATTACCGTAAATACGGTCTCTCCGGGGCCTATTATAACACCCGGAATCAAAAGCACACTTTTAGACTTAGCAGCTGAGCGTAAATGGACTCAGGAGTGGGTGGAGGTTGAGCGACGCGCCGCGCGCGAGCTGATGCCTACGCTTATTGGTCGCTTTGGCCGCCCAGAAGAGGTGGCATCACTTGTGACATTTCTGTCGTCACCGCGAGCTGACTATATCACCGCTAGCAACTTCCGCATCGACGGCGGCAGGGCTGGTGTGGTTTGATTAAGCCTTGATGGTCACTACGGGGTATTTCATTATGTGTGTATCTCTTGTTATCAAAACAAAGTCGTGCATTTTGGCCTGCATCACAAGCATGCGATCGAAAGGATCTTGATGAATAAAAGGCAAATCAGAAATGCCTAGGGCTTCCTCAGGTCCGATTGACAGAATTTTAAAGCCTTCATTGTGCATAATTTCCAAAATATTTAACGGCAAATTGAGTCTTCCAAGGCTTTTCTTGATTGACATTTCCCAGAGAGAGACACAACTTACTGAAATACTGTTATCTTTATCGGCAATAATTTTATGTGCTTTTTGGGAAAGTTCTTCTGGATTCGTTAACCACCATAATAGTACATGAGTATCGAGCAGGTAGTTCATTCTGTCCCCTCTCCATAAAATCCTTCTAGGAGTTCTTTTGGGAGTGGGTCATCAAAATCTTTTCCAATGGTTAAAATGCCCTTGAGTTGACCACCTTTGCGGACAGTTTTTTGTTGTTCATATGGAGTTAGTTTTACTAAGGGAACCCCACTTTTTGCGATTATGATTTCGTCACCTTTGAGAGCTTGATTAATCAAGTGAGAAAAGTGGGTTTTTGCTTCATGAATGTTTACGATAGCCATAAATCCTCCGTATACCATAAGTATACCGGACTAAGTTGATTTAGTCAACTATATAACCAGAATTAGAACAGCGGAACAATGGCGCCTTTGTACTTGTCGAGGATGTATTTATGCATCTTTGGGCTTGTCATCGCCTTTTTAAGCGCAAGAAGCTCTGGACGGTTTTCATCGCCAATACGTATGGCAATCACATTAGCAAAGTTTGAGGTGCTGTCTTCTAACAGTAGTGCATCGATGGTGGGCTTTAGGTCTGCCTGTAGGGCAAAGTTTGTAGGTATGATGCTCGCATCAACATCCTGCAAGGTGCGCGGTAGCATGCTTGCATCCATCTCTACAAAGGTGATTTCTTTGGGGTTTTCTACAATGTTTAGCACCGTTGCGTGCAAGTTATCGGGATTATCCAGCTTGATAATGCCGTTATGATGTAAGAGTCCTAGCGCTCGAGCCTCGTTTGTGGGGTCGTTTGGTAGCGATATTATGGCCTTTTCCTTAAGATCCTGGATATTTTTGATCTTTTTGGAGTAGACGCCCATAGGCTCTATATGGATTTTGGCGATGCTAGTGATGGGGTAGTTAAACATCTTCACCTGCGAAGCAAGGTATGGCGCATGCTGAAAGAAATTTGCATCCACTTCGCCATCGGCAAGGGCTCTATTGGGGATGTTATAGTCGTCTACAACTATGATCTCAAGGTTGATCTCTTGTTTTTCAAGATCGGGCTTAATTTGCTCGAGCATTTCCATATGAGGAACGGCGGTAGCTGCAATTTTGAGGGATTTATCGTTTTTAGCGCAGCTTGTGAATAGGAGTAAAAGTGCAAAAAAAAGCTGTTTCATCGCGGGTGAATCCCTCTTTTTTTGTAAATATTGTTGGATATTTTGTCGCCGGCCCACTGAGTAAGCTGAACAAGAAGAATCATCAAAATCACAGTCCAGCTCATAACAGCAAGGTCAAAACGTTGATAGCCATACTGTATAGCCACTTTGCCAAGTCCGCCTCCGCCTACCATGCCTGCCATGGCGCTGTAGCCAATCAGGTTGATGATGGTGAGGGTAAGGCCTTGAATAAGCACAGGGGTCTGTTCTACAAGCAGTACTTTGGTGATGATCTGCCATGTGGATGATCCCATCACGCGGGCAGCCTCAATAATCTCTCTGTTTGTCTCTTTAAGGGCTGTTTCAACAAGCCTTGCAATGTAGGGTATAGCTGCTACCGTAAGGGGTACAATAGATGCCGATGTGCCGAGGCTTGTGCCAACAATAAAGCGTGTGAAGGGAATAATCGCTACAATCAAAATAGCAAATGGAAAAGAGCGGCCTATATTTACAAGGGTGTCTAAAAGCTTATAAAGCCATGGAGTGTCTTTAATGTGGCCTTTAGAGGTTATGGTGAGTAGCACTCCAAGGGGTAGACCAAAGAGGCATGCAAAAAAGCAGGAGGCTAAAACCATGTAGAGGGTGTTTGCAAGTTCAGTTAAAAGAAGTGTCGCCATTAGAGCACCTCATGATGGATATGATGTTCCCTTAAAAAGGCAAATGATGCCTTAATATCATCGTCTGAGCCAATAATATCAAGCACAAGATTGCCTATAAGTACGCCTTGAAGCGATTCGACCCAGCCGTAGAGGATGTTTACGTCTACATTGTGCTTTCGTATCATCTGGCTGATAATGGGTTGGCCCGCCTCTTTACCTTTAAATGAGAGCTTTACAAGTGTGCCCTGAGCTGCAAATTTTGTTGGCATCTCGTGAGTTGTGTGTTGCAGAAACTCTTTGGTAGTATCATGTGAGGGCGCTGCAAAGATCTCCTGTACGGTTCCAGATTCTACGATCTGTCCCTTATGGATAACAGCCACCTTATTGCAGAGCTCTTTCACAACATCCATTTCATGTGTAATCAGCACAATGGTAAGGCCAAGATCGCGATTGAGCTTTTTTAAAAGCGCCAAAATATCGCGAGTAGTTTTTGGGTCAAGTGCCGATGTTGCTTCATCGCATAAAAGCACCTGGGGACGGGCTGCAAGGGCTCTCGCGATACCCACACGCTGCTTTTGGCCGCCGCTAAGTGTGGCGGGGTAGCTATTTCGCTTTGATTCAAGGTCGACAAGTGCAAGCATTTCATCTACGCGCTTTGCAATTTCTTCTTGAGAGTAGCCCTGTATTTCGAGCGGATAGGCGATGTTTTCAGCCACTGTGCGCGATGAGAGCAGGTTAAAGTGCTGAAAGATCATTCCAAGGGTTTTTTGGCAGCAGCGCAGCTCTTTTTTTGCCATGCAGGTAACATCGCAGCCATTGATAAGGATTTCACCTTGAGAGGGTTTTTCAAGGGTGGCAAGGCAGCGAATAAGCGTAGACTTTCCGGCCCCACTTTGGCCTATAATGCCAAATATATCGCCCTTTTCAACATCAAGCGAGATGTTATCAAGCGCTGTGGTGTGTAAATATCTTTTAGAAAGATTGCGTATCTTTATGATAACGAAAGTAAACCTACAGATTTATAGATATAAATGATATCATCCTCTGCCGATATGGAGCAAGCTGAAGTTTGGTATAAAAATGGTCTTCGATTTCACTGCACGGGTTGTGGCAAATGCTGCACAGGCCAGCCCGGCTTTGCGTGGGTGAGTCTTGATGAGATTGTGGCTATTGCTGAGTATCTCGGGCTTACAATCGATCAATTTGCAAAGAAGCATCTTCGAGAGGTCAATGGCCGCTATGCCCTCAAAGAACATGTTGAGACCTACGCCTGCACCTTTCTTGATGGCAAAGCCTGCCGTATCTACCCAGTTCGGCCAAAGCAGTGTAAAACATTTCCCTGGTGGAAAGAGAATCTCAAGACAAAAGAGGACTGGGAGGAGGCTGCCCGCTACTGCGAAGGCATAAACCATCCTGAAGCGCCTCTCATACCAATAAGTGAAATTCATGAAACGATGTGACTGGGTACCAGAAGGTGATGAACTCTATCAGCGCTATCACGACGAAGAGTGGGGTGTTACCGTTCATGATGATAAAAAATGGTTTGAATTTCTTATTTTGGAAGCAGCTCAAGCAGGCCTTAGCTGGAATACCATTTTAAAGCGCCGTTCAGGCTATAGAAGAGCCTTTAGTGAGTTTGATCCTAGCACTGTGGCCCTCTACGATGAGGCAAAAGTTGAAGAACTTATGCAAGATACTGGTATTATTCGTCATAGGCTTAAAATTATCTCTGCTATCAATAATGCACGCCACTTTCTTGCCATCCAAAAGGAGTTTGGTAGCTTTGATCGCTACATCTGGCAGTTTGTGGGTGGAAAAACCATAAAAAATCACTGGAAGAGCCTAAAAGAGGTGCCTTCGGAGACCCAAGAGGCAAAAGCTCTTAGTAAAGACCTTAAAAAGCGCGGGTTTACCTTCGTCGGCCCCAAAGTTATCTATGCCCTTATGCAGGCCACTGGTCTTGTTGATGACCATCAGGTGGACTGTTTCTGCTATTCAAAAAAATAGTTTAGTTGTAGAGTAGGGAAAAATAGGTGTTAGAGCATATGGCAGCTATAGAGCCACCTCATGTCCCTACAACTCAGTCGCTACCCGCTGCTTCAAAGAGCGTTCCGCCTAAGCCGGTGGATAAGAAGATTGCACAAAGAGTGATGCGCATGTTGAACTGCGGCGAGCCTCGAGCTGTGTACGGCACTGGCAAGGTGAAACTTATTGTGGAGCATGAGAGTGCCTACAAAGTCTACTGGATTCCGCAGGCAAGCATATTTGGTATGCGCCGTCGTAATATCGAAAAAGAGGTAGAAAACATTGTCGGTATACGCGAAGGGTTAACCAATGCGGGTGTAGATGAAAAAACCTCCAATTTAGCCATTGATGTTACAGCTTCTAAAGGGGTGTGGGAGTCTTCAAAAGCAGAAGGTAACTTAGAAAAGCAGGTATCTCAGCCGATTCAGTTTTCAACCCGTATTCAGTATGCCAGAGGCCTTTTAAACGGCATGACAAACCTTCACAAGGCAGGCTATCGTCATGGTGATGTCAAACTTGAAAACGTGCTTTTTTATAAAGATGGCACGGCAAAGCTTGCTGACTTTGATAAGTCTGGTAAAAATGATGGCGTCTATACAGGTAATACGCGCTATGGCCCCCCGGAGGGTACAATGAGTCAAAAGGGTGATGTGTATGGCGCCGCAATATGCCTTATACGCATTCT
>JAFEGT010000008.1:0-5183 GCA_018239765.1 Verrucomicrobiota bacterium | reverse complement strand
TAAGGGCTCAAAAATACCACCGGCAGATAAAGAAAGACGTGGCGTTGAGCGTTTTATCCTCGAGTGTCCTGTCTTTACCCGGTCGTATGAACAGAAGGGCTCATGGATTGGCAAAGTTCTTGATTTTAAGGCACGCCTCCAGACCATCCTCAATAAAGATACACCTCGCCCAACCAACCCAGAGACGCTTGCTCTGAATGGCTATATAAAAACATTGTGTGAGCGGCTTTCAAAGGTAGGGGCGGTAGATAAAGTAGGGGTACACAAGCTTGAGGTTCTGCTCCAAAAGATGACTGATCCAAATCAAGACTCGAGAATTGCTATGGAACTTGCTCTTGATGTGTTTAACACTATATTTCCTGAGAAACTATGAAAAAGAGTCAGCTTATAGCACGCATTGTGGCCATTGTTCTGGCAGTTATGCTCGCACTTATGCTGCTTATTTTCTATGCGCGAAAAGAGCTTTCTCAAGCCGGCATAGGCACCCGCCAAATTAGCCCTAGAGAACTTGTCGGCATCGCCTACTTTCAAGAACTGTAATTTCAAGAGCTTTAATTTCAAGAACTCTAATTTCTTGCCCCATGAGTTCTTTAGCTTGAAACTATTTAATAAGTAGATTTATGCTTCGACAAAAAGGAGTAATCTTATGAAACATAAATCACTATTTTTTGCCTCTATGGTATTTTGTGGGCTTGCTTTAGCGGGCAATCAAGCAGAGCTACGTGCAAACAACTATAGGCATGCAAATTGCAAATGTTCAGTAAAAAAGAATCCTCTTGTTGGAACATGGAACTATCAATTCCCTGTTGCTCCAGAATCGGATGTTATCGCATATGGCAATCTTATCTTTTTTGCGGATGGTTCATTAATGGGTGCTGACAGTACTGGTGTTGGTGCATTCTCGGGTCTTCCCTTTAATACATTTCAAACGCCCCTTACAGGCGGATGGAAATGTATAGGACATGGGCAGTATGAGATCTTCTTCACAAATGTCGTTGTGAACGATCAAACAAGAGAGGTCATTGGACGCTCAAGATTTGATGGCATTGTGACACTTAGTGATGATGAACAAAACTTTAGCTTAGAGTTTTCGAGTGGAGTAATTTATGACAAAGATAACATTTGTCTAAGCGATGCACCGCTTTTTCCAATTCCATCTCTTCCTGCTACTGGTTGCAAGGTATCCTTTTAAGTCTGCGTGACTATCATCACGAGATTAACCACGAAGCTAAGGTGAAAGCCTTGGCTTCTACTACTTTACTTGCGAAAGACCCAAATTGGGTCGATGCCATGTTTGATTGTTACCGTGCGGTCTTCTTTGGAGGTCCAGCGCGCTGTGCCAATAGCCTTACGGCTGGGGATCATACCGAGATATTGGCCCTTAAGCTTGTCTATCACGATATCCATTAGCGCTTCCACACACTGGTTGGTGTGAGCGTCGGTGAGATTGAGTGCAAGGTAGCCGCCCTTTTCAAGCACATTCCAGCTATTTTTGAGCATAGGCTCTAAAAAGCCTGATACCCATTTTTCAAAGGTGTCGTAGGCGAGCGTCGCTTGGTTTTTATCATCGCCATAGGCTTCGGTGTTGAAAAATGGAGGAGATGAAAAGACAAGATTAAAGAGCTTATCCACTTTATACACTTGGTTGTTAGGATCTTCTGCGCGTCCATCCCAAACTATAAATTTACGTGAAACATCATTTTTGTCTGGCTGTCCTTCTACTGCATCTTGTGCAGGTTCATTACTTGGTCGGTAAGAGACAATTTGTGTCCTATAATTCCACGATGTGCCGTCGCCCTTCATAATCCTTTGGTAGGCATCTTGCATCTTTTTGTTAGGGTCTGTTGCTGCCATGTAGGTGATTAGAGGGCAGGTGATAGCTCCAATCAGTCTATGGCCATGTCCTGCCGATGTATCAAGCATGCGGCAGCCATCTGTAAATACCTCTGGAGTGAGTTCATTTAAAAAATAGAGGGTAGCGTGAAGGGCAGTTGGGGGAAAGTGGTATGAACAGGGAAATTCATCAAGACATGCTTCACGAAGGTCTGCCTCTGTAATAGGTTTGTAGCTGTAGGGAAGTCCCTCTTGGCGCATTTTATCGGCTTCATACTTGATATTTGTAAAGAGCCGTCTTATGACCGCTGGGAGCTCTTTTTTCCACGCCTCAACGGGAGAGACATAGTTCGTTCGTACAACTGATGAGTTAAAGCGCTCATTCGTAAAATGATCCACTAACCTTCCTGGATGGTTGGGTCCAGATGGATTCATAATTACAGCCGTTTGATCGAGCACTATGAGGGGCTTCCAGTGCTTGGCATAGGAGTGGTTTGCTGCCCAGCGCTCGCCATTGATAATCATATGACTTCTATTTTTATCACCGGCTTCTTCAGCAATCATTTGTGCGCCAATTACGAGCTCGGCATGCTTGTCCATACCGCCATTTAGGGCCTGGCACATTGCCTGCACACGTACTGGATCAAAAGTTTCATAAGGAAAGGGAAGGTGGCCAATTTTTTTGGCGAGCGTTGTAGAGTCACTTTCTTCAACAAATTTGCGAGCATCTTCAGCGGACTGTAGATAGCTCACATTCGATTTGGCATGAGACTGCATGGTAACAAATGACCATAAGGATTTTGCTGTGATAGATAGTGTCATGCTTATTTCCCTACGTAATTTTTTAATAAAGGAGAAAACTTGCCGTTGGGTAGCTCAAGAAGGCGCAGCGTTACTTGCTTCTTTTGTGGCTTAAAGCCCGGTTTATGGTTGCCGTCAGGGCTAAAGATTAGTACTTCAGCACCAAGCTCTTCTGGCTTCTTTATCTCAGCTTCATG
Source organism: Verrucomicrobiota bacterium (assembly GCA_018239765.1). Lineage (GTDB taxonomy): Bacteria > Chlamydiota > Chlamydiia > Chlamydiales > FEN-1388 > SZAS-7. The sequence continues at coordinate 2,352 of JAFEGT010000008.1, read as the reverse complement.
TCTATCATACCACGCTAAGATAGGTGCTATATCGCATGGCTCTTCATTTTTTTCAGCACTTGCTAGGGCCTTTGTAAACTGTTCGGGAAACATTTTTTTGCTTAAAATAAGCGCTCCAAAACGAATAGCCTCTTGAAATGATGCACGCAAAGGTATTTCAAGACCTATATTTTGGCCATCTATTGATATATGGTATGGGTGCGGCTGAATGCTATTGGGACGACAGAGTGCATAGGCTTTGTAGATAGATCTAACTTCTTGCCATGCCTTTTCGGCCATTACCTCAACAAACTGTCCAAGCTTCTCTACCTGCTCAGGCTGAAGCTGCTTGCCATCTTGTACCGTTGCTGTAAACTCAGACTGTAGAGCTAGCAGCATCTCTTCAATGTCTTTGGCATATTCTTTATAGGCAGGGGCTTTAGCCAAGGCAAGTTTTGCCCAGAGGTTTTTCATCTTACTCGTTTCGCTCATGTGCTTTTCATGAAGTAGACCTGCATTGAAGTAGACTATCTGTTTAACACCTTCGACACCTACTCGAACAATACGGGCCTCTATCTGCTCTTTTGCTGCGTCGTTCCACTCTTCACCCAGCATGTAGGTAGTTGTAGCGTCAGGAAAGTCAAGGCCGGCTCCACCTGATTTATTGATAAGGAGCATCACGCTCGGACGCTTTTTTTCTGACTTAAAGCGATTGAGTATCGATCCTATATCTTCTGTAGTGTCACCGTTAATGGACTCAACAAGTACATGTTGAGCTTCAAATTTTTTAGCGATGGCTAGCTTCAAAAGCTCCTGAGGGATGATATGGTGGCACACTATCACGCACTTTTCATTTTGGTTCATGCGCTTTGTTAAATCATCAAAGAGTGCCTGCCAGAGGGGGGAGCGCGCAATGAGTGCATCGGGGTCGTTTCGAGCTTGCATTGCAATAATGCCATATTCTGTACTTTTCTTCTCAATTAGCTTAGAGGCGCCTTTTGCGATAAAGTCAGGGTGCAGCTTCAGCTTTGCTTCAAACTGATAGCGAGTAAAAATATCCCGCATTTTCTTGGCCTCTTCTATGAGGCTATTCTGGGCATCATTGAGCGTTATTGGAATAATCTTGCGCTCTATTGTTGGGATACGCCCTTGCCACTGCTCAATAATAGCAGCGTCGGTTCGACGAGCAGTGTAGGTAATTGGCGCGATTATTTCTCGTAAGTAGCGAATGCGCTGGTGAAGACGGCATGCCACGCTAAAAAGCTCTTCTTCATCTACTGATTTATCTTCAGTGACTCTTCTAAACCCCTTCATGAAGGCATCTTTTAGTACAAGCATCTGGTTTATATACTCTTGAGTTTCAGCACCTTTGCCATTTACAAGGCCAAAAAGCTCCCAAACGTCTGTAATAGAGTTGCGAACGGGAGTAGCTGTAATAAGAAGGCGTTTTTGCTGTTCATTCTTTTGCCTCCAGCCATCCAATATTTTTTGTAGATCCTCTATACCTTCTGTAATTTGGTCAGCCTCATCTATAATCACCCAGCTAAACTTCATCTCTTGGCTATCTGCCTGTTTATTTAGAGCGCTTGGTGTGGTAATCACTACACGAGGCTTTGTCTTGAGTACTGCCTGAAGATCGTTTGCCGTTTCAGCTTTTGCAACAACCTGGGCGCGGAAAAATTGTGCTGCAAGAAAGACTTGACGCTGGTCAATATGTGTAAGTGGGTTCAAAAATTCTATAAGTGTAGCTCGACCCTCAGCACCTGCATGTTGAACGAGGGTATAGAGGAGCTGATACAGAATAGCGTAGTCTTTTGTGCTTTTGAGCTCTGAGATAGCATCAAGAACGAGTTTTTGATTGTTCGATGATCGAAGAGACCTATTCAGGTCTATTGATTCTAAACGAGCAATCCATGTTTCAATGGGCTCTAGGGCTAGCTTTTGTTGAAGAGCGTTTTTAGCTTCTTCAAGTTCTTTTTTAAAAGAGCTCTCCCACTGAGCCACGAGTGATTTTTTGCAAAGTACAAGAACTGTTCGTTTATTTTCCTCATCCTGAAATTTGCTCAGTTCTTGAAAGATAAGTTCAAGAGCTGTAAGGGTTTTTCCGAGGCCTGCATCAGCTGCAAGCAGGCCTGCAATGCCAGCATCGCACCACTCTCGTATCCAGTTTACAGCATGCTGTTGATAGGGTTTAAGCTTTGCAGCAAGAATCGCTTGCGATTTTTTTGGTTTTCTTGGCAGTTTTTCTACTTTAGTAGCAAGCGCCACCTCTTTCCAGCTTTCTCCGGCATAGAGAGCCTCCTTTTGAGCGCGCTTAGAAAGGGTAAATCGGGCATTTTCAAGCAGGTGAAGTGCCATATCCTGCAAAAAGTC
>JAFEGT010000089.1 GCA_018239765.1 Verrucomicrobiota bacterium | reverse complement strand
ATAACCCAGGCCGTTGGCCTGAAGATGAACACCTCAAGTTTCACAAGAACCCCTCGATCTTTCTATATAATCTTTTATTTAGTATAATAAAGGCATAGAGCAAGGAGGCTTTTTCTATGTCTCTTGATATGAACAACTTACCAGATCAATGGTCCTCGTCTAACATACAGCCACCACCTCCAGTAGAGCAGCAGAAAAAACCCCCAACGCTTCCTCCATTACCCCCTCTTTACACGGGTGAATCACCTGCTACAGAGCCAATTAGCAGCTCTCACACAGTTGATCGCACCATAAAATCGCGTTTTCAGGCAGCTGTTGCTGCCTTTAAGGATATATTTGGCGTGGGTGTGCTACGCTGGAGCCCTACCCAAACAGCTAAGATACGAAAAAACCTTATTCAACATGCCACCAAGCTCAAGGGAGGCAGCCTTACCACACTTGAATTAAACAGCATCGATAGCGCAATCGACCAACTTAAACGCATAAATAGCGCAAGAAAATCGGCATTCGAACCAAAAGAGCTGCGACAAGCAAACTGGACCGTTCGCGATGTGACAACCATTACAATAGGAAGCCAGAACTACGAAATGCTTTTAGGACGGAATATGAAAGCGCTTCTTATGCATAACTCAAATAGACTTATAGGAGAGGGAGGATTCGGATCTGTCCGAGAAGTTGGCATAGATCTTAAGCCAAATATAGCGGTTCTTCATAAAATGGGAAATAAAAATGCCTTTCGCCTTCCAGAAGACCTTGAAAATGAAGTAAAGCTTCCAAAACTTCTCCACGAACGTGCGGGAGGCTTCCAGAGCGGAATACAGAGAGCCCCCTATTCGATTATGCACATAGTAAGCCCAACTGAAATACGCTGGGGAGTCTATGTACATAGATATGCACGGACACTTGAGCATCATAATGTTGCCAACCTCGACATGAAGCCCAAAGAACTGCTTCAGGGACTATTTACGGGGGTTCGCGCTGTGCACAATGCAGGAATGGCCCACCGTGATATTAAGCCCGAAAATACAGGCCTGCAGCGTAATCCAAAGGGAAGGTTCGAATCGTGCCTTGCAGACTTTGGCCTTGCAAGCTCAAAAGAAAAACTCAGCAAAGTTGTAAGTGGAACTCCTTGGTTCTTAACAGTCATGGATTTCTCTCTGCAGGATCGCACCACTCTTTCAGACGACACAAGACTCGACCTACAGCAAAAGCAGGATATTTATGCCCTTGGAGTCACAACACTTATGACTATGGCCTCTCAGTTGGTTACACTTGAGAGCGTAGAGGAACTTTACAAAGCAATTGAAACGCATGGTTATAATGGCAGTCAAAGAGACCAGCCCCTTCGTGACAATAAACACATTACTGAACTCTTAAATATAATCGAAGAAGACTGTGGGCCAAAGATAAGCAGCCTGCTCTATGCCATGCTTAACCCAGATCCACGCTTACGACCTAGTGCAAAACAGGCCGAAGTTGATTTTAAAGGCGGCTTCAGGGGATAATATTCCCCATGAACTCACTAACCTCTAGCTCTGAGGCACTTTCTATAGGTAGCTCGCCTACGCTTTATGACAGCCCGCCACATATGCAAGTTCCTGTAAATTTTTTCGATAGCATTGCGGCACTTGTTGCACAAGCAGATACTATGCCCTTAAAAAAACTTGCTATAATCTGCTATACGCTTCTTAAATCCCCCCGCTTTGTTGATCACAGCCAGGCGGCCGCATCAAGCTTTGTGCGACTTGCATATAAATTTATTACACTAGAGAGAGGCTCTTCTGCGGAAATTGAGAGTCTTATAGAAATTCTTGGGCGCCAGCCCACACCCGGGGCTCTTGCCCCTATCCTTGAAGAGCGCTGCACTCAGGATTTAGAAGTGATTATGCCAGATAGCGCATATGAACTTTGGGATAGCCTTGTTAACTGTTTCAAAGCAACCCAGAGCCTAGAAAAGCTTGATTTAGAGCAGGCTTGCCAGAACTGGATAGCCGCCTGCAACATAAAGGCTGAAGATTGTGTAAAAACGATCCTTCTGCTCTTTTCAACACGAATTGACGATAAATCACAATGCATTGAAGTAGCAGCTGGCATTATTCGCACATTGCAAGATGACGACAGGGCTGCAGGCTACCTTCGGGAGCTTGCTGAATATTTAGAGCAATGAGGTGTACATGCATGCACATTTTGTAGATCCTTCTGGCATGACTCTAGATGCACTTGTGCATTCGGCAGTAGCCTCTTACGAGAATGGACAATTTACCGAAATCTCAACAACTCTTTCTCTATACGGTGTCTCTCATGATAGCCATACAGATGTTACTGACAGGCAAGTAACCCTCTCTGCTCGTATGGTATTTGATGAGGCATGCAAAAAGCTATCTCTGGCCGAAGGGCTCAACTGTAGGGACTGCAGGGTCAGCTTTTTGAATCATCTACTTCAACATGAAGCTCATATTTGTTTGCGCATTATGCAGGCTTTAAAGACTCGAAATATACATTCATCTTGTGAGTCAATCTCCTTCAATAATGATTCAAAAAATTTCGAGTTAAGTTTTCGATTTAGCTCTCCAACAGTAACTCAGCATGTAGCGCCATTTGCCGACTGCTTTTTTGGTCCTTTTGATCGTATGCAAGAGGTGTGCCAGAGAGAAGTTGGTCTCAGCTGTGCCAAATCTAAAAAACCTGTTTTAGCTACGTGGCATTTAGCAAGCTGTGTAGCTATCGCTGCATTTGACGATCACAATAGGGTGGGACTTCTCTTTCACGTTGACGATGATTCCAATTTGTTAGACTCATTAAGGGGCCTGAAAGATCATCTATCAAGCAAAACCCCCTATCATTTTACATATTTGCTGTTAGGCGGAAGCAGTGACAATACGCTACGTCGACGTATAGACCATACTATAAAGCAAGTGGCATGTGAACAGTTCTCCTTTGTAAAGCGAGATATTGCACCTACCACTGCTTTTTCAAATGAAGAGTTTTACAAGGACTCACAATGGAGTAAATCGGTGCGCCTAGCGAGAAGCGTTGCATTAGACTGCACCAAAAGCGATCCTCTTGGTGAACTCATGAGCTATGAACCGCACATTAACCCCTCTTCAAAACTGCACTTACGAAGCAACACAAGAGAAGAGGCAGAAGAGGTGATGGCCAGATTAGGGAGAAAAATGAAACGACTTGATGTTCTGGGCTAGTGCTCCGTTGTGAATAGTAATGCTATGGCCAGAATCAAGAGAGACGTGCGAAGATAAAAAGAGCTGACCAAGAGACTGAAGCTCTTTAAAGAGGAGCTTTTTTCGTGTAGAGTCAAGCGCTTGGCCAAAATCATCTACAATCATAAGAGGCCGTGTGCGCGTTTCACGCTCCAGATAGTGCCATTCAGCAAGACGCATAGCACAGGCAGCAAGAACACTCTGGCCAATACTCGCAAACTCCCGCGCTGGTTTATTGCCAACAACAATCAAAAGGTCATCGCGATGCGGCCCTACAAGCGTTACACCAAGGTGAACCTCTTGCGCACGCTTCTTTTCAAACTCTTGTAAAAAGAGCATTCGCTGCTCTTCAATATCCTCTACAAGACGAATCGAAGTCGTATACTGCAGCGTAAGGGGCAGGCGCTCTGTTGTAAAAGAGCTAAAAAACTCCCCCGCTTTTTGGTTTACAAAGGTTGTAGCACGCTTACGCATCACGCTTATATAGGCACTTGAGCGCGATAGCTCCTCTTCCCAGCACGATATAGACCCTATCTGCTTTTGCTTAAGAAGGACGTTTCGCTGCTTTAAGGCACGCATAAAGCGGCTAAGGTGGTGTACGAAGACAGGATCGATCTGCGCTATCATCAGGTCAAGGTAGCGCCGCCTGAGTGATGGCTGCCCCTTTACGATGGCAATATCATCAGGGGTACTTGCCACCCCTGGCATAAGCCCCAAAAGAACTGTGGGTGATTCACAAGCCGAGCCATTAAGAAAAACGCGCCTTTTTTCACCATCGTAGCTTATGCCTACCTGATGATCTACACCCGCCTTCTCAAAACAGGCTTCAACAAAAAAGCCTTTTTGAGCATGGCGTATAAGCTCTTTTAAGTGCTGAGAACGAAATGAACTTGCCGTCATGCACAAAAAAAGAGCCTCGAGCAGGCTTGTCTTCCCTTGTGCATTGTCTCCTACAACTTCGTTAATACCGTTAGCAAAGTCTACGGTAATCTCTTCGAAGTTGCGAAAATTTCTGGCATAGAGCTGTTTAAGAAACATCGCTACTCTTCAGAAAGTCTCAGCGGCATAAGCACAAAGAGCGGGTTTGGAAGCTCCTGTTCTTGTGGTTGATATACACCATCCACAATAATGCCTGGGTTGTATGCGTCGGTAAAGCCAAGCGATACTGTTTCGTTTTTGCTGTGGCGCAAAATATCGATAAAATACTGCGGATTAAATGCGATGTCAAAGCGGTCGCCATCATAATTTACTGGCATGCTCACTTTGCCTTCACCCACATCCATTGTATTGGCATTTACATGCATTTCACCCTTGCTGAGGGTAAAGCGTGCAGAATGGTTGTCTTCTGTTGTAAAGAGCGACACCTGTCTTAAGAGCGATGTAAGCTCTTCGCGGTGAAGCGACACTACGCAGTTAGACTGTGATGGTATTACGCGATCTACGTCTGGATAGTCGCCTGACAAGAGCTTACTAACGATAAGGGTATCATTTGCTTCTACAGCGATTTTGTCGGCAAGAACGCTTAAGGTTGCTGGTTCATCTTCGTTTGTAAGGGATTTTAGTATTTCATCCACTGCTTTTAGCGGAATAATGCATTCAAAGTTGCTGCCGGCATCTGCGCTAATGGCAATAGAGGTGCGTGCTAAGCGCTTACCATCGGTACCTACAAAGATCGCTTGGCTGCCTGTAATATGGCAAAAGACACCTGTAAGCACATATCGGTTATCTTCTTTCGACACCGCAAACGACGTGCGATAGAGTGCATCTTTAAGCTGACCTTGGGTAAACTGAACTTTTGTTGCACCTGTTAAGTCAGGAAGACCAGGAAAGTCTGTTCTAGGCAGTCCGTGAACGCGAAATGTGGATGCATCCGCCACAATGTTGGTGACATCTTTTGAATTGGTAGAAATTTCGACTTGCATCGCTGTAAGTTCGCGCACAAGCTGCGCAAAACGTCTTGCTGGCAGGGTTGTGGCGCCAGGCTCAATAACTTTAGCTTCTCCTACACAGCGCACACCCACTGTAAGGTCTGTTGCTGTAAGGATAAGGCGGGAATCTTGTGCTTCAAGCAGAAAGTTCGAGAGGATAGGAATAGGAGTTTTTGGTGCTACGATGTTCTGTACGCGGTTTACGAGCTCTGCTAATTCTTGCCTAGAAATGATAAACTTCATATGTCCTCAAATTTAGACAAGATGATACAATCAGAGCCATGAAAGACTCAACAGAAATAAAAGAATTGGTTTCCAACAGAAAAGCCGGTTTTCAGTACGAAATACTTGATACCTACGAAATGGGCATCGTACTTATGGGAACAGAGATAAAATCGCTGCGCGATCATGGGGGCAGCCTCCAAGAAGCCTATGTAACTATTGATAATGGCGAACTCTGGCTTGTCAATGCATCAATTGCACCCTATCGCTTTGGCAGCGTCTATAATCACGAAGATAAGCGTAAGCGCAAACTCCTCGCTCATAAAAAAGAAATCATTCGACTCAATAGCGCCATCCAAGAAAAGGGCCTTACCTGCATTCCCCTTTCGATCTACCTCAAAAAGGGCCGTGCCAAAGTAAAAATTGCCATTGCAAAAGGCAAAAAGCTGCATGACAAACGCGACACCATCAAGGAGCGCGAAGACAACAAAGAAATGCAGCGCGCGATGAAAAATCGATGAAAAAATCGTTCGACATAATTACGACAATTTTTTACTATTTCGGTGCCACCAACTAACATTGAGGACTGAAATGGAACGAAACGGACTATTCTTTCGCGCATTTTTTCTTGTATTTACCTGCATAACTACCCTTGCCTACGAAGGGTCTGAAACCTTTTCTTTAAAAGGCTTAGCTCTTGGACTTTTTGCCTTCGGCTCTATGTACGGGATAGAATTCCTACTAAAGAAATTTTCCCTACGCACTCTCAATACCGCCCTCATCGGGCTGCTTATAGGATCTCTTATAGGCTTTGTCATAGCATCAAGCCTGCGCATGATTCTCAGCCTTGTTGAAGCCAATTCAGCGACCATTAACCTTGTTACACTCTACAGCTTTTTAGCAAGTGTCTATATCGGCATTATGCGAATTAGCGCTTCGCAAGAGTCGTGGTGGCTTAGCATTCCATTTGTACGTCTAGCACCAGCTACCCAAACAAAAAAGCGCGAGCTTCTTCTCGACCTTACAGCTATTGAAGATCCTCGCCTTATTGAACTTGCGCGCTCTGGCCTTCTCGACCATCAACTTGTAGTGCCTACATTTTTGGTAAAAGAGCTGCAAAAATCACTCGAAAGCTTAGATGAAAACACCCGCATGCGTGCAAGACGCTGCCAGGAGCATCTTAAACGTCTCGAAACATTGCCAAACCTTGATCTTGAGATTAAAGAATTCCACTTTACTGATGCAGATGAGCTTATGGCAAAACTTGCACGAGCGGCAAAACTTACGCAAGCGCATATCTTGTCATCTTCAGAGCCATCCACGCTCAAAAGCGATGAAGACACGCCAAACACCATCAGCCTCGACACCATTGCTACAGCGTTAAAACCTGGCGCACAGCGCGGTGAGATCCTTTCTATAAAGATCCAGCGCCTTGGCAAAGAGCCAAAACAGGGTGTAGGCTATCTTGAAGATGGCACAATGGTTGTGGTAAATGGCGGTGGAGAGTTTTTATCAGAGACAATACGCACGCAGGTGCTTTCTCAAAAGTATTCATCATCCGGCAAGATTATCTTCTGCAACGCCTTAGGCCAAAACGAGACTCCTATTGTGGAAGGCTCGCCCTACCATTTAAGCTATCAGTGATTTTGACCAGTAATTTTAAAAAGAACAGATCTCTGGTCTCTGGGGATAAGTGCTAAAAGATGAAGAGCGCCGCTGGCGCTCTTCGCTATTCTAAAGTCAATACTCTTACGCTCATCATGCTGGAATAGCCCAAAGCGATCCAAGATCTTATCAAGCCTGATTGCGCGCTCTGCCCCTTCAGCATGTATGGAAATTTCGGATTCACCCTTTCTCTTGATAACAAAACCTGGCTCTACAGTGTAGCCCTCGACCACTTCATACTCTGGAATGAGGTATGTAACCTGCATATGATAGGAATAGTAGGGCACGGGATAAGAAACGGATACCTTCTTGTCTAAGCAGACGATTTTGGTCTTTTCTGTTTCATAGGATCTAATAACAGTGCATTGTGGATGCTGGAGAAATTTTAAAGGTTCAAAAGCTTGCATGAGGTGTGAGTCTACTGCTTCGCCCCAATTTAATTCAACGCTACTTTACAAGATAGAAATGATAAAACGATAAGCTTCCCAGGTGCTAAGGCACCCCTTATCGGCAAATAACGAGAGCAAGATTTTTCAGTAAAAATATGTGTTTTTTTAACCGCAGAGCCCGCCGTCGGCG
>JAFEGT010000088.1:2874-15393 GCA_018239765.1 Verrucomicrobiota bacterium | reverse complement strand
GCGCAGCATGTGCTTAAACTTAAGACTGCTGTGGAGATACAAAACGTACTTGTAGAACATTACAAAAAAGGCACTCCAGAAGCGGCCAAAAACCATTATTAAGCATGCAAATTAGACAAAAAGAAGAACCCGCAACCTTTTGGCAGCCCTACAAAGAGGATGTCGAAAGGATTATTCATTCTAAAGCCTTTAAGCGCTATAGTGACAAAACACAGGTAGTATACCTAGTAGAAAATGATCACCTTACCCATCGAGGACACCATGTGCAGCTCGTGAGCTCCTTTTCTCGTGGCTTAGCAAAACTTCTTGGTCTTGACGTAGACCTGGTAGAGGCGATATCGCTAGGCCATGATGTGGGCCACCCGCCCTTTGGACACGAAGGAGAGGGCTATCTTTCTGAAATCTGCAAGGAGAGAGGGCTTGGTGCCTACTCGCATTCTAGTCAGTCTTGTAGGCTGTTGAGTGTTATTGAGCCATTGAATCTCTGTTTTTTTGTTTACGATGGCTTTTTGTGCCATGATGGGGGGATGCGAAAACCAATCTCTACTCCCGTTTCAAAGACATGGCAAGATCATTTTAGGGAGATCGAAAGTCGCAAAAGTGAACCAGAAAAGGATTTGGCTCCAGCAAGCTTAGAAGGATGTCTTGTAAAGATGTGTGATAGCGTAAGCTATATTGCCAAAGACATTGAAGATGCGATCTCACTGGGTATTATACAGCGCCACGATGTGCCCACAACCATTCTTGGAACGCATAATTTTGAAATTATTCAAAAAGCTGCAAAAGATCTGGTCGAAAATAGCAAAGAGGGTATTGGGTTTTCTGAGGAAGTGTTTCATGCCCTAAAGAAATTGCGAGCGTTTAATTTTGAAAGGATCTACATCCATCCGGCACTTAAGCGTGAATCTGCAAAAATTAAAAGTGCCTATAGACAGCTCTATGATCTTGTTTTTGACGACTATACAAAAAATGGCACGCACAGTAGGTTGCATAAGAACTTTTTGCATAGCAAGTCAAAGGAATATCTAGAATCTACAGAAGATGCCCGCAAGGTTGTAGACTATATTGCCGGTATGACTGATCGCTACTTTATTTCAGCGATAGAGCAGTATGTAATCCCTCAAACCATTGTTGTGAAGTAATGTTTTTAATAATTGATACTGCTACTTCGCGTGGCCTTATTGCCCTTTGTGATGATAACGAAGTGCTTTTTGAAAAAGCATTGCCTCTTGGGTTGAGCAATTCTCGCCTTTTGGAGCCGGCGCTTTTGGAGCTTTTGGCTCTTGCTGGCATTACAGCAAAAGAGCTTGATTTTGTGGCTGTGGGGATAGGTCCCGGATCCTATACGGGCCTCAGAGTGGGTGCTGCAAGCGCCAAGGGGCTTTCACTTGGCTGTGGCATCCCTTTGGTGGGCGTGCCGAGTCTTCATGGATTTATTCCACCTGTTGATGGTTCCTTTGTTGCAGTTGTCGATGCAAAAATTGGCGGAGTCTATCTGCAGTATGGAGTTAAGAACAGCGAGGGCGTTCAATTTATTGGAGAGCCGCGCCTTGAATCTATAGAAAAATTTGCAGAGAATCTTCAAACGATTGTTACACCTGCCTGGGAGCCCCTTTCAAAACGTCTCGAGGGTATAAGTCTGCCACAGATTTTTGAAGTAGGTCCTTCGGCAGAGCAGCTTCGAATTGAAGCAAAAGAAAAGTTTTATAAAAAAGAATACTCACTCGATGGATCCTTGTCTCTACTTTATCTGCGTCAAACGCAGGCGGAGATAGACCAGCAGTCCCGCTGATAAAATTTTCTGGAGAAAAGACCCCAGGAGCGAGCTTGCGGACCTCGCAAGCGAGGTCCTTTTTGTTGCCCTGCATCGCCAACCCCTTTGGGGTTGTCTGTTTCGGGCGCCAAAAAATCTCGCGGCCTGGGGCATTTCTCGAGAAAAATTTTCTCTAGCGGGAACAGCTGGTTGACAAGTTAACCGCAAGTTGAGTATCATATTCACCATATTAAAAACCTTGAATAGGAAGTGTACATGACAAGTGTGAAGGTTCGACCTGGCGATTCAATCGATAAAGCCCTCAGAGCTTTGAAAAAGCGTCTCGACAAAGAAGGCATTATGAAGTCTGTGAAAGCTCATCGCTTTCATGCGAAGCCATCTGTAAAAAAGCGCGCCAAGTCTAAGGCAGCGATCAAATATAAGAAGCAACGCGTCTAATTAGTCCTCTTATTTTTATATGATTATGACCGACTACTATGAAGTGCTAGGAGTCGCCAAGGGTGCATCCCAGGATGAAATCAAAAAAGGCTACCGTAAAAAGGCCTTACAGTATCATCCTGACCGCAATGCTGGCGACAAAGAAGCCGAAAAAAAGTTCAAAGAAATTTCCGAAGCATACGAAGTGCTGAGCGACGAAAAAAAGCGCGCCATGTACGATCGTTATGGGGCCGATGCTGTCCACGCACAGGCGGGAGCTGGCGGCCGTGGAGGCGCTCATTACGCTTCTATGGACGAAGCTATGCGTACCTTTATGGGTGCATTTGGCGGCGAGTCGATCTTTGAGCAGATGTTTGGCGGCGGCGGAGGCATGGGTGGTGGTCATGAAGGCTATAGCCAGCAAGGTGCATCTAAACGTGCCAATATCACCATAAGCTTTGAAGAGGCTGTACGCGGCGTTGACAAAGAGCTTCAGATCACAAACTACGTGGTCTGTGAGACATGTCACGGTAAAAGATCTACCTCACCAAGTGGTGTAAAGCGCTGCACGCGCTGCCACGGCCAAGGTCAGGTGTTTGAACAGCGCGGATTTTTCAGCATGTCTATGGCCTGCCCACAGTGCCATGGCGAAGGTGAAATTGTTACCGATCCTTGTAAAACTTGCTCTGGCGAAGGTAGAGTAAAGGCCAAAAAACGTGTTAACGTACATATCCCAGCAGGGGTTGATAGTGGCATGCGGCTTAAGCTTGCAGGCTACGGTGATGCAGCTCCTGGCGGCGGAACGCCTGGAGATCTCTACGTCTACATTACAGTTGAAGAGCATGAGTTTTTCCACCGACATGGTGATGATATTCTCATCGACCTACCTGTTACCTTTACAGAGGCAGCTCTTGGCTGCAAAAAAGATGTGCCCTCATTTTCTCAGCATGTAGCTCGCATACATATTCCTGAAGGCACACAATCGGGTAAAACCTTGCGCGTAAAGGGCGAGGGCTTTCCAAACATTCATGGGTCTGGTAAAGGCGATCTGCTCGTACGCGTGCAGGTTGAAACACCCACCAATCTTACTGAGCGCCAGAGAGAGATTTTGAATCAGTTTGCAGCTGTAGAAACACCTGCCAACTTTCCAAAGAAAAAGGGCTTTTTCGATAAGCTCAAAGATCTTTTCGGCTCAAGTCCAAGTTAATTTTACTGGGACATAAGGGACATTAATTTCGTCCCTTATGTCCCTTAGTCTTTTTGATCCCTTTAATAAAGGAAAATACTATGAACGCATTAAGAAGTGTGGGTTTCTATACGGCTGCAGGTGCTCTTGCAGGCGCTGCTTTAACCATGGCCAAAAGTGTTACAGTAACCATAGCTGAACAGCAGAAGGGCGCGTACATTGGCCTGGCAGCAGGTTTTGCTCATGGGGTTGCTCGATCAGTAAAGCTTTCTCCAACAGCCGATGTTGCAGCACAAGTGGCTATTAGCGCTATTGCCTTAACAGTATTTCATTCAGAGAATCTCTTTAACGCACCAACAACGGCGCTCTTTAGCATTATATCAACAGTCAACGTTATAGGGGCTCATATATGAAACTGCGCGGCAAAGTGGCTATTGTAACAGGTGCTTCAAAAGGAATTGGCGCGGCTTGTGCTCTTGAGCTTGCACGTGAAGGGGCAAGCGTTGTCGTAAATTATGCGACAAGTAAAGATGGCGCAATGCGTGTTGTAGACGAGATCATTAAAATGGGCGGCAAGGCTATTGCTGTACAGGCTAACGTCGCAGATCCGTTAGAGATAAAAAGGCTCTTTAATGAGGCTCTTGAGGTATTTAAAAGGCTTGATATTTTAGTAAATAATGCCGGTATTTATGAAGAGGCGCTCTTAAAAGACATTAGCATCGATCATTATGACAGAATGTTTAACCTCAACGTTATGGGCGTGCTTTTTGCATCGCAGGAAGCGGCTAAATGCTTTAGCGATGCTGGCGGTAGTATCGTTAACATAAGTTCGATTGCAAGTAGCCTTAATACACCTCCATACCTTGTCTACAATGCAACAAAAGCTGCTGTTGATTCTATTACAAGTACACTTGCAAAAGAGCTTGGCAGCCGTAACATTCGTGTGAACGCCATCAATCCTGGTATGGTAGAAACTGAAGGAACGCACGCAACAGGTGTTATGGAAGATATCCGTAAAGCTTTTGAGCCACATATAGCACTTGGGCGCATCGGCAAGCCTGAAGATCTTACCAAGGCTCTTATCTTTCTTGTATCAGATGATTCATCCTGGATGACAGGGGAGTGCATGGTAATCTCTGGCGGCGTGGTGCCATTTTGATAATCACACCATGCGCTCAGAATAGTGATGTTGAAGGGCTGCTAGGTCAGTTAGAAGCCCTGAAGGTGCAATCAGGACAAGAGCAAATTGAAAAGACCAGGGCACTTGTGGCAAAGTCTTTACCGCTTCTAAAGCGGTGTGGGCAGCATAAGCAGATGTCTCTGAGGCGCGTTTTTGATATTTTTCTCTATGCACAGCAGCCAAGAGTGGCTCCTGAATACTGTAAAAAAGGCTTTCTTCGTCGCTCGATCATAGTTGATAAAACCGAATTCTACATTTTATTAAAGTCCAAAGGCTCTGAACGAGATGAAAGCTCAACCAGACGGTTGACGCGAGCACTTCGTGTGCCATTTGAAGGGGAACCATCTCTTGTCTATCAGCTTGTGAATCGCGACGGCTGCTCAAAACTATCAGTTCAAGAGATCCAAACTCGAACGATCTGGTCAGCACATGCCTGCGGTAAACTGAAGGATCAGTGCCCTAAAGTAGTTACAGCCTATTCTTATGTAAAAAATGGAAAATTCCAAAAGGCGTGTGCCTTTATCGAAACAAGGGAGTTTTTGTGTGCCTTTAAGCCTAGTAATGATCGGCACAAAAATTTTGCGCTGCCAGATATTTTTTTACTCGATTATGTTAAGACAGGCGATGTCGATTCTATACGCTTTATAGTCGAGCACCTGAGGGTCGAATCGCGATACTACAATTTCCCCACCGCCTTTCGTGAAGCTGTGAGATTGAAACAGTGTGAAACCGTAAAAGTGCTGGTTGATAAAAAGATACTGGAAGACTCCTGCTTAATGGAAGCGTTAGAACGTGCAGATGAATGTGGAGTCATTGAGCATATTATAGATGCCTGCAAAGATCGGCAAAAAGCACTCAAAACTGCTTACGAAAGCGCAGCTCGAAAAAGCTTTGAGTTGCTTCAAGATGTCTCAAAGCTCGGCAAGGTGTCGCAAGAGAGTCATCTAGAGGCGCTTCGCGTGGCAGATGACATGCGATCTGTTCAGTGGATTGCGAGCCAAGTTGAAGATCTTCCAGAACATGGCGGTGAGGCTATGGAACAGGCAGCCTACGGCCAAAATTGGCAAAAAGTATTTTTTCTTTTGGACCAAGGCGTTGATATAAACTTCTGCCCTGATAATGATGGCGTGACAGTTCTGTATCATGCAGTCGCTCATGAGGAATCTGAAGCCTCTTTAGATGTAGCCAAAAAGCTTTTAGATCGAGCTGCTGATCCCTATATACTCGATGAAGATGGGCACCCTGTGATCTACTGGGCCAAAAAAAATGGCAATGAGCGAGCGGTTGCCCTGCTACTTTCTTACAGCAAAAACCCTGAGGCTGACCAAGAAATTATCTCTAATGTTTCACCAGCTGCTTCCTCCGATGAGGAGAGTTTTTAGTTTTAATTGACTCGTACGTTAATAAACTGCCAAGGGTCCGCTCTATCGAGTTTTTCTGGAAAGTACTTTTCTCTATTGTCAAGCGGTGTCCAGTTTGTATAGTGGCCCGCTACGGTTCCTAAGTAGGGGGAGGCTATCTTTAGGACGTATGCATAGTCAATTTCGTCAGGCTCTACAATGCCGCATTCAGGGTTTTCCATCGCCCAGATAAGGCCTGCAAGTGCGCCAACTGCAACTTGCAAACTAGTAGCATTATTAAGTGGAGCGAGTTTTCGTGCCTCTTCAATTGAGAGCTGTGAGCCAAACCAGTAGGCGCCTTTTTTATGGCCCATCAATAAAACTCCAAGCTCGTCTGTGCCCTCTACAATCTCATCATATAAGATTCGCTGTTGTGACTGCTGACTCCATTCCCTTCCAACAAACTCATCCATGGATAAAACGGCGTCTTCGCAGGGATGATAGGCAAAGTGTACAGTGGGTCGGTAACGTACTTTGTCACCATCTTTTGGTTCACCATCTTTTAGGGTAAAGTAATCAGATATTGAAATAGCCTCTGTATGGGTCATTAAATAGCCATGAAATGGACCAGAAAGTGGTGTCCAGGTGCGTACAAAGGTGGTGGCGCCAGGGCGGTTTAAGTAAATAGCGCAACGAGAGCCAAAATTGTGGTGACAGCCATCTTCTGGCCAGTGCTTTTCGTGGCTGCCCCAGCCAAGTTCTGCAGGCTGACAACCTTCAGAAACAAAGCCATCAATAGACCATGTGTTCACAAACTCATCCTTGCTCCTTGCAAGATTTGTATTTTGTGTGTCACGCTCGGCAATGTGTATGACTTTAATTGATAGTTCTTTTGCCAGTGTTGCCCACTCATTTCGCGTTTTTGGTACTGGTGTGGTAGATCCTGTGTCTCTGGCAATATTTAAAAGTGCCTGTTTAACAAAGTGTGAAACAAGCCCGGGATTTGCGCCGTGAGCAATTAATGCGGTTGCTGTTTTAGCAGGATAGAGGCTTTTTAGTGCCAACATCTGCTCTCTCATCGCATAGCAGGAGCGGTCCGAAGAGGAGAGTTCTGCATCATAATATCCGCCCTCCCAGGGCTCTATACAGGTGTCGAGATAGAGGATGGCATTTTCTTGGCAATAGGTCACTAAAGCGGCGCTTGAAACGTCTACTGACAGATTCAGTATACAGTCACCTGACTGTACATACCTTGGCAACAGCTCGCGATGGTTTTCCTTTGTGATCTCTTCAACAACGAAGGTAACGCCATATTCTTTTGCAAGTTCGCTGCCGGCGTTTTTCTTTGTAAGGATCGTGATATTTTCTGCCGGCATATCAATATGTCTGAGAAGAAGGGGCAATACCCCTTTGCCGATGGCGCCAAAACCAACAAGCAGTAGCTTGTTTTTAAATGTAGTATGTTTTTGCATTATATTACTTAGTTAAAGAGTGTGGCGCGGCTGCGCTTTTCTTGAAGGGCGATGGATACTGGGATCTCTATGCCCTGGGCTCGAAGGGCACCTGTAATGGTGTCTAGGGCTACATTTGGGCAGTTGCATTCGCTTGAAAGGTGAGCAAGGTAGATCTGCTTTAGGTCGCTATGGGCGATTTGAGAGAGTAGTTCTGCGCACGATTCGTTAGAAAGGTGGCCAGATCGACCCAGGACGCGTTGTTTGTAGATCATAGGCCTGGATGATGCATGAACCATTTCAGGCTTGTGGTTAGCTTCTATGTAAAGCAGGTTGCATTGTTCAAGTTGCTTGGCAACAAGTGTTGTGACAAAACCAAGATCTGTACAGACTCCAATTTTAATATCGCCAAAGCGTATGGTAAACGCTACAGGATCTGCTGCATCGTGCTGGACGCTAAATGGGTGAATTTCAAGGTCGCCAAACTCAAAGGGTTCTCCTGTGAGAAAAATTTTGAACTTAGGTGTTGCTTTGAGGTAGTCGCAAATCGCCTTTGCCGTAAGTTGGTTTGCAAAAATTGGAATGTTGTGGCGAAGCGCCAAAACTTTTAGGCCTGCAATGTGGTCGCTATGCTCGTGCGAAATTAAAATTGCCTGAATTTCGCTGATGTCCACATTCATTTCATTCAGACGTGTCTGGATCGATTTTGTACTGATTCCTGCGTCGATTAAGATCTTGGTGTTCTTCGTTCCAACATAAATACAATTACCTTTAGAGCCTGAGGCTAAGGGACAAAAGCCTTCCATTACAAATCCAAAAAAAGAAGTGGTGAATAAATTTGCCTACTTTTGTATCGTGACGAATGTATTTGATACAATGGTTTTTTCATGCCTTCACAAGTAGAGCTCTTTGGACAAATGGCGATAATCCTCGATCGCCTCGTAGAGAATGCCATAAAATTGAAAGAGGAGCTTAAAGCAAAAGCAAGCCAAAAAGAGCTGGAGGCCCTTCAGGAGCGCCAGCACGAAATTTTGTCTGAGCTTGGCCAGCTCAATGCTCTTTTAGAATCAAGCCCTTCTGGAGGTACTGAGAAGGACCTTGAGTCATGTAAAGCCACCATACGGCACAAGCTTGGGCTCTTTCAGGCCTTAAACAAAGAGTTTTTTGATTCTATCTCAAAGCAAACTCGCATTATCAACCCTTGATTAACTCCTTTGTCAGAGGGATAAGTTGGGTTTTAAGATAGGCTGTAAAGACTTGTGGATCCTTCATGCTCTCTACAACTTTTTGCGTATAGACTTCAGCGTTACTAATAATAACAGGCTGATACCCCCCAAAATGTAGTAGTGTGGCATCCATCACAAGCTTTGCCACTTTAAGGCTGCCTACCTTTGCCAACTCTGTATGTACAAGACTGCCTAGGTGCTCGGCATTATCACCGCGCAAGATACCTTCTCTCAGGCTATTTGCAAGAGTGGTGAGTGCTACATCATGGTTTACTCTCGTGCAGTCAAAAATATCAAAGTCAGAGGCCAATACATCATAGCCAACCTCTACCATTTTTTCAGGAGCTATTTTTTTTAAGGCCTCTTTCAATCCTTTAGACTCTTCGGGAGTCTTGGCAAGCTTCAGCAATTGTTCCTCAAACTGCTCTTCGAAAAATTGGCTGTTTACGTTTTGTTTTTGCTCGAGAAGAGCTGCTTTTTCTTCTTTATCGACATAGCGATAGCAGCCAGGCTCATTTTCATGAGCAAAAATCTGCTGAATATCTTTTATCATTGTTGTAAAAGCCAGCGGGTCCGTAAGCGACGATACAAATCTGTCAGAAACAAGCTGAAGGGCACTTTTGTAGGTTTCAAGTTTATTCGGATCGCTTTCGGAGCAAATAGCGGAGGCCTTTTCACACCAGAGGAGTTGTATACTGTTTTCGATAGTGCAGGAAAATGTACCATCACAGGTAATCTGTCGTCCTGGTTGCATAAAGTAAGGGGCATAAGTTGGAAAGGTAATGGCTGTTACGGTTGAAACGCTGCTCATAGGTATCTCTTGGTAAAAAGTAGAGATCATAAACGCACCTTTTGTTACAATACAAGCAAAAATATGGCCGATATCAATCTTCAAAACGCCATTACAGCTGGCGAAATAATTAACTTTGAACCATTTAAAGAAGTTCTTAATAAAGAGCTGCCGAATGGTTCTTTGCCGCTTCACTTTGCGATTGATTTAGGTCGTGACGCTATTGTACGCGAATTTTTAAGCCTCAATGCAGATCCAGTCTTTAAAGATGAAGATGGGCTTGATGCCTATGCGCATGCAAAGCGGGCGAATAACCATAAGTTGGCAATCAAGATCCTCGAAAGCATTACAAAAGAGCATATACCTCTCACGATTTCAAATAGGATTATTTTCAAACGTGCTGAAATGATCGTAAAAAAAATTGAACAGAAAGAGGTTGAACAAACACTTCTTGTTAGGCTTATGGGTGGTTTAGATCCTAATAGCAAGACGAGTGATGGCCACTCCTTACTGTACGAAGCTGCCAAAAATGGCAATATGGACGATGTCTACCTGCTTTTGGCGTATGGGGCAAAACTTGATTTGCCCGATCCCCTGGAAATTGATATAGCTGACAAGTGGTTTTTTGCGGCGACAGCTGCCTCTTGGATTGTAGAGGGGACGCTTCGTTATACTGGTTCAAATAGATACCTCGATTACTTGCCACTTGCGATCAACCTCATCGGCTCTGTAGGATCACTCTATCATAAAAAGAGCCCATCATCAATTTCGGGTATATATGCAGCCTATACTCATAGTGCAGACCGACCCTTGCAGGCCTTGCAAAAGGGGATTGTGCATGTAGTAAATGCTGTGCAGGCTACGGGGCTTTTTTGGGCTGTTGCCCGCAATGAATATGCCCATAGCGAATTCATCAAAAGGGCTCATTCTTTGGGTCTTAACCCCGCAGATACGGATGGATTCGACTGGAATTGTGATAACTATAGGCAGCTTTTTCGGCAAGCAGCGCTTGTCTGCCACCCAGACAAAACAGAAACTCCTTGTCAGGTAGCCCTTGTAGCTGCACGCCAGTTCTGGAAACTTTTCTGTTAAATCTATTAATCTCTTAAGCCCTGACGTAGCACTAGTTTTGTAAGAGGCGCCCCAGTTTATTAAATATGTTATTAAATAATTATTGATATATATTACAAATTTTAGTATAATTTACACTTACTTTTACTAAGAGGTGTATAATGCATATTAAAGCTGTGCAGGCGGGTGTATTTGAAGTTCCCAAGGAGCTGAAAAAAAGTGCCGTGATTCATGAAAAATTAGGTGCGGTCGTTGAAATTAGCCAAATGTTTATGGATACGATTGACAATGGCGTCACAAAGGTTTCCAATGTTGTAAAGCAAATATTCGGAACACTCTCTTTTGTGGGTGCGGCGGGTCTTATCTTTGCGATTCCAAGCATGATTAGCAACATAACAAAGGCAATAGCAAACTCTCATCCTATTGAGCGAGCAAAAAATATAGGAAGAGCAATTCTTGATGCTACCGCAGTGTGGATGTCAACAAATGCGATTTTAAACGGCCTACAGGCAGTTCGCGTGCTCTCTTCGAGTGCTCTTAGCTGGACCTATATCGTAAACGTGGCGCTCTTTCCGCTACAGCTTATTGGCATAGGTATCGATAGCTACGAGCTAAGCGAAACGAAGTCTCAGAAAACAGAGCTGCTTGCTCGACTTGATGTAAAGGACCTGACAAAATCACTTAACTACGTAAAAAAGAACCATGGCGATCTTGCTAAATTCTTAGGCATTTCTAAGAAGTGTGCGATTGAAAAGAAAGCCCAGGCCCTTAAGCAGGACAAGCAAGCTTCAGAGGCGTTTATCCAGATGCTTCGACGCAGGGTGAATACAATCTATAACCTCAAGGTTGCAAACCTTGTCATTAAGGTGTCGGCACTTGTGGTCACCGGTACGCTACTCTTTATACCAAACCCTATTTCGATGGGTATTGCTGGGGTTTGCGGACTTGCGGGACTTGCTACCTTCGGAGTAGAAAAGCTTTTGCTCCCTAAGGATCCATTCACGCAGTCGGACACTTGGTTTGGAAAAACTGCCGAGAAGGCGCGTCAGCTCTTTGGTCGAGTAACCGATGCGCTTGATACTCGTACTGCAGCTGCAGCCGCTGCTGCATAAGTCTTATCGAAAGGGTAGAGCTGCTGCTACTATAGCGTGACACGAGGTGAATTACCGCGGTTACGTTTATAGTAGCAGTACTACTATCTAATCATCAAAGTCTTCGAGATCTTCAGGGCCTTGGGCTGATTTGGGGAAGAGCACGCGGCGAGCGCGGGCGCCTTCCTGCGGGCCGACAACGCCGCGGGCCTCTAGCATATCCATAAGGCTGGCAGCACGCGCATAGCCAATCTTAAGCTTACGCTGCAAAAATGTTGTTGAGGCATTACCCGTTGAAAGGACAATGTTTTTTGCGTCGTCAAAGAGGCTGTCGCCTGACTCTTCATCATCTTCTTGCGAGGGAAGCTGTATGTTGTCAAACGACTGTATAAGATACTGCGGTGGCGATTGGCTGGTGATGTATTCAATCGTCTTGGAAATTTCATCGTCGCGTACAAAAACACCCTGAGCGCGTATGAGCGATGAGCTTCCTGGCATTAAAAAGAGCATATCACCATTGCCAAGAAGGGTCTCTGCACCTACATCATCCAAAATAATCTGGCTGTTGATGCGGCTTGCCACTTTAAAGGCAATACGGGCAGGAAAGTTTGCTCTGATAAGGCCAGTAATTACTTCGCGAGATGGTCTTTGTGTTGCCAGGATCATATGAATACCAACAGCTCTTGCCATCTGGGCAATACGTGCGATTGGTGTTTCAATATCTTGGCTCGATACCATCATCAAATCGGCAAGTTCGTCGATAAGTGCCACGTAGTAGGGCATCTTTTCAGGTATGTCAACATGAAAGCTCTTTTCTTGTTCTACATTGATTTTGCGTTTGTTAAAGGCGTCGATATTTCTCTGGCCTGTGAGCTTTAGGATTTCGTAGCGCTTTTCCATCTCTTTTACAAGCCAGTTGAGGGCAAGTGCGGCATTGTGCGGTTCGGTAATAACAGGCGCAAGCATATGCGGCAGATTGGTGTACTGGGTAAG
>JAFEGT010000088.1:0-2783 GCA_018239765.1 Verrucomicrobiota bacterium | reverse complement strand
CAGTGGGGCATTTTTGCAAGGTCAGCAATGACAAGGTCGCCATTTACCCCTTTGCCAAGCAGCATAGGGATGCGAAATGGGCTGCCTTTTTGCTGATAGGCTATTAAGATCTCCTTAAAGCTTACCTCTTGCGGGTTGGAGTTAGGCACTTCAATACCAACTGCCGGCTTGCCAGGAATTGGGGCGATGATGCGTATTGCCTTTGCTTCAAGGTTGAGGGCAATATCATGTTCCAGGTTTTTGATTTTGCCAATTTTTACGCCCACAGCAGGGTGAACTTCGAAGGAGGTAATTGTGGGTCCACAATGAATCTGACCAACTTTGGCCTCAATACCAAAGCTTAAAAGTGTCTCTTCAAGGAGGTCTGCCTTTGATTTTAGCTCTTTTACAAGCTGTGACTGATCACTTTTCTTGGGGTTATTAAGCAGGTCAAGTGAGGGGAGTAATATGTCGGTTCTCACTGTGATTTTTTGTATCTTTTCTTTTGGCTTTTTGGGCTCTAGGATTATGCGTTGAGGTGGCTCTTCAATCTCTGTAAAAAGCTCAGCAGGTTCAGCCTCAGGCAGGGCAAGCTTTGGTGCCTTTCGGAACGCCTTTTTAGGTGGAGTAACTTCAATTTCGATCTCATCAGTTTGAATCACGCGAGGTTTTTTGAGCCCTTTGAGCGACTCAAACCATGAGGTAAGTGGAAATTTTAAAAAATAGGCAAGGGACAAAAAGAGGCCAGAGCAGCCAATAAGCATTGTGCCGACTGAATTCAATAATTTATATAACACGTGGTTATAAAGAAGCGAAAAGGGTACTCCGCCAAGCTTCAGTTTTGCTGTTTCAAAGCCAAAAGAGCGGCTTAATATCGCTTCAAACGCAGGAGAGGCTATAACGGACAAAATAAGCGACAGCATGCTTCCAGCGGCGAAGATGGAGACAAGCTGCATGGTGCCTACTGGAGGGTCTTTCATAAACATCAGGCGTAGGCTATACCAAAAAATGGCGGCAACTATAGCAAAGCTTGCAACGCCAAAGGTAAAATACCACGCTCCAGCGGTAAGATGGCCTATAAAGCCTAAAAAGTTATGGGATACACTTGAGGCATCAAAGCTTACAAGGGCAAGGAGCTGCGATATGCAAAAGACAAGCCAGACAACGCCCTGCACCTCAGGATGACGCTCAAGCCAATTTGGCGCTTTTTTTGATTCAATTCTTCGTGAGTACATACCCTTTAGATTAGAAGAGCGGTCAATAGTTTGCAAGAGAGGGAATATGAAAGATTAAGACCAAGATCAAGAATAAGAATAAGAGTAAGAAAAAGGTGGGCGATCGACGGGACTCGAACCCGCGACTTCTGGAACCACAATCCAGCGCTCTAACCAACTGAGCTACGATCGCCATGGACCTACATTTATATACTCTTGAGGGGATTTAGGTCAACAACGCCGCCAGCTGCTTGAAAACCTTCGAGCATTCTTTGTGTCGTAGGAGCTAGATTTTGAGGCTCTAACACGTAGAGAATATCGAGTCCTTCCCACTCATTTGAGAGTAATTCTTCAGAAATAATTTTAAAATCTTGCCTGTTATATGATGCAAGAAAATCTCGATGGCTTTCCATATTGTTTGTAAAGCGAGGTAAAATCAGCCCTTTTGAGCATTTTTCTGGCTTATATGTGGCCAGGTCTTTTCCTATATAGCCTAGGAGGCCTTTGCCTCTATTCCACGCACAGCATGATGTGAAAAGGGGGGCATCTTCTAAGCATAGGGTAAAGAGGCTAAAACGATCAGGCGAAAAGAGACGACAAAATTCAAAGGGATCCTGGCAGCTTTTAAAAAGAAGAAGCACGGGAAGTTCTTCTGGAAGTTCATGTCGAAGAAGATCAAGATAGTCCATCACAACATCGCGCTCTTCAACTGAAGCAAAATTGCCGCTGCTTCTGTAGAGAATTACAGCCTCAACATGCTCCTCAAAAGGCTCTAGAAGGCGGCCTCTAAACTCATCAATGGCAAGGACAATTGTTTGAAAAAGCCCCTGGCTGTAGGTAAACGGAGGTGTGAATAAGCCAAGATCAAGCTCAAAACACACTTTAGAGCCCATTTCAATAATGGCTTTTGTTTGCTCGATTTGCGTATTCCAGTTCAAGCTGGAGCTTGGTCTTGCATCAATCGTTACAATGCATGAGCTATATCCAGGTTGTACTGTAGGGCCATCATAAATCATCATGTGCGCACAAACCTATGGAGGCGTATCATCTTGGCCTGTTTTCGAAAGAGCTCGTCAAAATAGGATGTTCCGTATGAACTATTGGCCTCTTCATAGTATGGAGAGCCTATTGGGCTTTTAAGAAGAGGGTTTGCGAGCATCTCTTCGATCATAATTTGCGAGTATTCTTCGTTGTCTGTAACAAGCGTCGCAGTGCCCTGTAGGGGCAAAATTCGGGCGATTTCTGTAACAAATTCAGGGCGAATAATGCGATGTTTACCATGTCTTCTTTTGGGCCATGGATCTGGGAAGTTTACAAAAATTTCGCGGACAGAAGCGTCAGGGAAAAATCGTTTTGTAAGCTCAACACCCTCTGCAAATGCTAGGGCAAAGTTTGTAAGCTTAGCATTTTTTGCTCGTGCCCAGATGAGCCTTGCCCGTTCAAAATCCTTTTCAACAGCAAGCCAGTTGCTTGTTGGGTCATTTATTGCTTTGTCGACAATCCAGGTGCCGTTGCCGCTGCAGTATTCAACTTTAACAGGCTTATCTTCTTTAAACAGCATCTGCCAGCCTGTAAAGACGAATGGATCAT
>JAFEGT010000087.1 GCA_018239765.1 Verrucomicrobiota bacterium | reverse complement strand
TATCGTTGGACTTTTGTGCTGTTTTTACATCAGGATTTGACATTATCGCGCAAAAATCGTAGAGTCTAAAATTTTACATAAGGAAAAATAGGATGTTTTATTTAATTTTTATAAGTAGTTTACTTTTCTGCACAACAGGCTTTGCATCCAGTGAAGGCCAAGAATCTTCTTCATCACTTACCGATTCATACGAAGAACAAAATAGCCGCGCTTTTTCGTGCGATTATATGATTTATGCCTCAGATATTATTCCAAACGGCTTTACGATCGACAAAGAGGGGCAGTGGTGTTTAGAAGAGAGCGTGGAATTTGATCCGGCAAATAGCACGCCAGCTATCACTATTGCAGCATCTAATGTAACACTTGATCTTAACTCAAAAGTACTTTCGCAAAGCGCAAGCGATCAGCCTTTTGTCATTGGCATTGCTATTAATGAAGGACTTTCTAATGTTACAGTGGTCAATGGTACCGTAGAAAATTTTACGCAAGCTGGCATCTTTATTAATCCTCCCTCTTCACTGCCACTTGGCGAATATACAGGCCCATCGAATTTGCAGGCCTCTTCTATCGAAGTTTCTTATGTACGCGCTATGAACAATGGCATGTCAGGCTCTGATCGCGCTGAGCTCAACGGCATGGGCGGTATTGTTGTATTTAATGCAAAAGATGTAACCATTTTTCAATGCGAAGCGGTGGATAACTACTTTTGCGATCTGTTAATCACAGATGTAAAAGGCTGTAGCGTAGAAGAAAGTTATGTCGATAGTACAAAATTCAATTTCTAGGTGGTCTATGTTTGCAACATATGTAGCTCTTGGCATTTTGGCAGCATTGCCGCTTACGGCGAAGCTATCTGAACACAAGCTATCTGAACAAGAGATTATAGAAATTGCAACAGAAAGCTACCTCTATGGCTATCCGCTTGTTACAATGGATGTAACTCGTGAGGTGATGACAAACGTAGAAGCGCCCACTGGCTTTAAAGCGCCAATGGGCCAATTTCGAAATGCGCGGGTCTATCCTGATGCATCCTTTACCAATGTCACCGCGCCAAATACTGACACCCTCTATTCGGTTGCTTGGCTTGATGTTGGCCCAGAACCCTATATTCTCCACGTGCCGAACGAGGAAGGTCGCTACTATCTTATGCCGATGCTCTCAGGTTGGACCGATGTCTTTGCCTCGCCAGGCACACGCACTACGGGGACAGAAGAGCATAATTTTGCTATAACTGGTCCATTTTGGAAGGGGACGCTTCCTCAGGGGGTACAAGAGCTTAAATCACCTACCAATATGGTGTGGATTATTGGCAGAACCTACTGTGCAGGTACTCCAGAAGATTATAAAGCTGTGCATACGTTACAGAATGGCTATAGCTTAGTGCCGCTTAGCTCCTATGGAAAGCCTTATACGCCGCCAAAGGGAGTTGTAAACCCAGCTCTTGATATGAACACGCCAGTTCGATCCCAGGTGAACCGCATGGATGCCGAGACCTTTTTTACAAGGCTTGTGCGTCTGATGGCGGCAAATCCTCCAAGTGCGCAAGATCAGCCCATGGTTGATAAAATGGCAAAAATAGGTATTGTGCTGGGGCAACAGCTTGATTATGCAAAGCTTGATCCTGTAGTAAAGCGCAGTCTTGAGCTTGCACCTAAACTTGCCCGTGAAGAGATTATATCGCTCCAGCAGCTGTCAGAAGATATGGTTAACGGCTGGCAGGTCTCAAAAAGGACCGGTGTTTATGGCACTGACTATCTGCAGAGAGCCTGTGTTGCAGCTATTGGTCTTGGTGCCAATAAGCCTGAGGATGCTCTTTATCCTTATAGTAGTGTAGATTCAAACGGCAAGCCGCTGGATGGCAAAAACCGTTATGTGATCCATTTTGAGAAGGATCAAATACCGCCCGTTAAAGGCTTTTGGTCGCTGACACTCTATAATAGCCAGTACTTTCTTACGGAAAATGGCCTTAATCGATATAGCTTAAGCCCAAGAGATAAGCTGCACTATAATCAAGATGGCTCGCTTGATATCTATGTGCAACATGCGTCGCCTGGCAAGGATAAGGAGTCAAATTGGCTGCCTGCCCCAGAGAGTGCCTTTATTTTGATGCTCAGGCTCTATTGGCCAGATGTTGCTGTATTGAATAATACATGGAAGCCTCCGTTAATTAAATTAACTAATTGACATAATTAGTTAAGTTTAATATAAAAAAGTTATGGGGATAATATACTTTATTCCCTCTCTAAAATGAGGTGGTTTATGAGTAAAGAATCAAAACATCGCAGAGAAGATCGGAAAAAAGCTTCTATGACTCTTAAAGAGCGTAGAGCGAAAAAGCATGAAAAGAAGATGCATAAGCAGGAACATCGCATAGACGAAACTCCTGTGCAACAATAATTTCTTTTGCGCGCCTCATATCTGAGGCGCGCTTTTTTTATCTCGACAAAAACCCTCAATAAGCAGAATCTCGAAACCATATCAAATGCTAGGTGTCAAATATGGTTGTCCAAATAGAGGGAAGGCCAGTAAGCGATAGCTTTTGTGAGCAGTTTGCAAAGCTTGGGCTTGAGACTTTATCTGAAAATCTTGTAGTACGTGTAAGAACCCTCCTTCAAAATCCTCCAAATTCAATGGGGGAATTGTGTCAGCAACTTCAAAAGCTCTTCAATTGGCAAGTAGACAGTCCCTATTCTATACATTTTAGCTCATGGGATGAACATAAGAAGAGCCAGCCTGCTGAAACTATGCAGGAGCTTGATAGAGTTAGAAATGATGCTAATAGTCGTATTAACGAACTGGCGGCTCAAACAGGTAGGCAGCTTGGCTTTCAAGAGGTGAGTTGGAGAATATGTGGCACCTCTGGCTACGACTCTGACGTTGATATAACGGCAAGCACCCCTGCAAACAACATAGAGGAGCTTGTATTGTATAAGCTTCTTCGTGACTGCATACATTTTTGCTGTTTTGGTGGCACCTCAGGTAAGCAGTTTGATACCGAATGTTACATGCCACATATTGCAGAGTTTGATCTGCTTCAGTATGTATCACCGGCTGATGCGATAAATGCAGAAAAGGCAGCAGTCGTTTTGCAGCGCTATGTAAGTCTGCAGTTTGATAGAGATCTGTATGAAAGAACAAAGCACGAAGACATTGAAGCTATAACTGATCCAGCTGAAAAAGAGTTGATGCAACGTTTGCATCTACAGGTGGAGGCGCTTATGAGCTACCTTAAGGGTGTAGGTGGATGTGAAAAGATTTCTATATCCGCTAAGCTTGCTGCCTTTGCCAGTCACGTGCAAGAGAAAATAGCTCATGCAACGCGTCTGGGTAATGAAACCGACCTCGCAGCTCTTCAGCTAAAACTTCACGCTCTTTTACTGGTACTTGCTGTGCTGCAAGTAGGGGGAACTTTTTCAGTGGGGGAGGGTAAGGTAACGCTCTTACATGCAGGCGGCCAAGTGTGTGATCATGAGGTGAATAAGCGTAAAAACTCCCTTACAAAATGCTATGAGCGTAAATCAGATGAGGTGCTCGAGAGCTGCCCGCAGATCCGGCGTAAAGCGAGTCTTTCGCTCCTTGGGACGTTGCACCATTCAGATGAAATTGCGCGATATGTGCTACAAGAAGAGATAGTAAAATTACTTAACCCGCCATTTGAAGCTTCGACGTTTCAAAACCTCATTATTGCAGCCTATGAAGAGGCTCAGCAGCTAAAGGCGGCCCTTTATCATGATATGGATGCTATTCGTGCGGGAAAGTATGCGCTTAGAGTAACACGCCATCTCCACCAAGCCTTGAAACAGTGTGAACAGCCACCTCAAATCTTTTTAAAGCAGGCAGAAAGGCTGGAGCGAATAAGTAACAATCTTGAAAAATGCAAACGCAAGCAAGCCCTTTCAAGTGAGATTGCTACTTTGATGCTGAGTGAAGAGATTGGCAATTCACTTGCCAAGCGTGGTAGTGCTGATTTTACACGTATTAAGTCATTCGTCTCACACATGTTTGCTGATTGCGATGCTGAAACGCGTACACAGAAAGAGCATCTCAATTTCTTAAAGAAAACGCTCATTGGCGCTAAAGACTTTTTTGTGGATCTACAAAAGCCTGAAATTCATGAAATTTTAGTCGCACATGCAGGATATGGCTGTTCTGAACGTATTTACAACGATGCTGTGCGCCTTACGCTGCAAGATCTCAACGTGGAGCAGTTTTTTTCTGAGGTGGTGACGCTAGGAAGGAACATGCGCGAATATGCAAGAAGAAAGGGCCTTTTGCCGCCTTCAAAGCCCGAAATGGCAAAACCATTTGATTTTGTCGCGCTGCTTAAAGAAGCAGGCTGTTTCTTAGGATGATAAGGGCAATGCCAAAGTAGATGGAAATACCTGTAACGTCTACAAGAGTGGCTACAAGCGGTGCAGATGATGTTGCGGGGTCTGCTCCCAAACGTCGCAAAATAAGGGGAAGCATAGAGCCCGATAGTGACCCCCAAAGCACCACGCCTATAAGCGAAAAGCATATCGTGAAGGCAAGTAAGACCCAATGCTCTCCATACTGCGTTGTTGCAGCACCCCAAAGAGCCACCCGGAAAAAGCCGATAACGCCAAGTACAGACCCCAAAAAAAGTCCCGAGTAGATTTCTCGGTGCATGACACGCCACCAGTCAGCAAGTTTTACTTCGCCTAGCGCCATTGCTCGTATAATAAGCGTTGAGGACTGTGATCCTGCGTTACCACCGCTAGAAATAATAAGCGGCAAAAAGAGTGCAAGAACAACAGCTTTTGCAATTTCAGCTTCAAAATAGCTCATAGCTGTTGCTGTAAAAAGCTCTCCTACAAAGAGTATCACAAGCCAGCGCGCACGCTTTTTCATAAGCTCTAAAAATGGCGTCTCCATATAGGGCTCTTCAAGAGCTTCCGTACCGCCCACCTTCTGCATATCTTCTGTGGTCTCTTCACTTGCAAGACGCAAGATATCGTCAATCGTGACAATGCCTAAGAGTGTATTATGTTCATCAATAACAGGTAGAGCAATTCGGTCATGCTCTCGAAAAATGTTAATGGCCTGTTCGGCCTTGTCGTTAGCGTAGAGGGCGGTAAACCTGCCATCGGTAATCTGAGAGACCTTATTTGTCTTGGGCACAAAGAGCAGGTCTTTAATTTTTATGTCGTCGACAAGGTGCCCTTGATCGTCAATAACGAGAATGACGTTAATCGTTTCGCTGTCGTGGCCATACTTTCGGATATATTCAAGCACCCTTTCTACTGTCCAGTTCATCTTGACGGCGATATAGTCAGTCGTCATGTAGTGACCTACACAATCTTCTGGATAGCCTAAAAGCTTAAGCGTTGATTTGCGGTCGGTTTCTGGTAATAGCTTGATGTATTGATCGACAAGTTTGTGCGGCAGGCTTTGAAGCAGCTGCGTGCGATCATCTGCTGGCATGGCTTCAAGCAATGTTGCAATCGATTTTACAGGAAGGGCCTCAAGAAGTTCATTTTTATTTTTAGAAGATAAATAGTCAAAGGTCTCGGCCGCTACATTAGGTGAAAGGGCAGAAAAGATCTTTGCCTGGGCGTCGGTTTTTAAAAGTGCGATTTCGTCAGCAATTTCAATACCCGATCGGGTGTTGAGCCTCGAGGCAAGCAGTTCTAGCTCTTTATGTGTCAATTTAAGATTATGTGACATATCTCTTATTTGAACTTTTTGCGTAAATTTTGCAAGAAGTTATGGTCTTTTTTCGGATATACTATTATCTAATTTTCAGGAGAATAGAGATGGTGTCAACTGTAGAGCTTTCATGGGTAAAAAGTTTAGATCTTATCTACGGAACAAAAGATCCGAGAACTAAACCTCATAAAGTAGCATCAGTTGATGGCGATAGATTGCACTACGAGCTACGCTGCTTAGAAAATCAGGAGCGAGCCTCTCGAGATCATAACGGAAGTGTGCCAAATTATGTTGTTGCTGCACTCACTTTTGTTATTTCAGATAGACCGCATGTAAAAAATGGCGCACATGGCAGGCGTGTAGTTACCGTGCCTATTCGATATAACAATCAAGCAAAAACGCATGTTACAAATGTCTTTTTGTTTGATGAGGTTGTAAAAGAGAGTAAATCATACAAAAGAAGCAGCAAATTTACAGAGCAGCTGCTTGAAGATTCACCAGCTGAAAAGCGCCCGGATATTGTGCTTTATAAAAATAAAGCCACTAACACGTTTAGTGATCGCTATCACCACAGTGAACGGGCTTTTTGGGGTGCGCTTCGTACCGATGCGCTTGTGCAGCAAATAGCAACTGCACTTCTCAAGGAGATTGATCCTTTAGGTCTTGGTATTCTGGGCACAAAAATTTACTGTGCGATCTTTGATTTTCATTCGACTCGCTATCTGTGTCATAACTGCGAGCCATCAAGTTTTGAGTTTCAGAAGCCAACGGGTAATTTTCTTGAGCGGTTGCAAAGAGCGCTTGGAGCAACATGTGTCTTCTC
>JAFEGT010000086.1:6383-13566 GCA_018239765.1 Verrucomicrobiota bacterium | reverse complement strand
CTCTGGTGTGTTTTTGTGGTGACGCGCAGCTTCTTTGTAGTAACGAACAAGCTGAGTTTCTGTCAGCATGCCAAAGGCAGCCTTAAGCTTTTGTTTTTCTTCAAGCTGAATACCAAAATCTGACTTTTTCTTCCGCTTTGCGCCATGTTGACCAGGCGGGTTTGGTTTATGAGCCAACGGATTATGGATACGACCAAAGATATTGATGCCAAAACGGCGGGCCACTCGGTTTTTTGGGCCTGTATAACGAGACATGTGCAATCCTCTTCATATAAGAAAGCAGCCACTATCTCATATTTGCATTTTTTTTGGCAATGATTAATGCAAAAAATCGCACATTACAAATGGTAGGCTTTGACAACAGGATCTTCAATCTCGGCCCCAGAATAGGCTCCAGATGTATACTTAAGGGCAAAAACAGGGGTTCCATCAGCAGCAAAGTACCGATCGAAGCCATCGCGCCTACCCTGTACACATTCTACTTCGCGTTTGATGTTGCCATTTGGGTAAAATATGCGAATCTTTCCTTGAAGCACTCCTTCTTTATAGGGAAGCTCCATCTTTAACGCGCCATTGTCGTAATAATATTTTTTTACACCATCTTCGATGCGAACTTTTGGATCTACAACCCCCGCTTCACTCGCTTGATATTGCTGAATAAGCAGCTGATTTAAGATGGCAGTCTCTTGCAAAAACTTGTAGCGCTCCTTAAGAAGCTTGGCCTCACTCGCACGAGAATTAAAGGAGAGCTCGTAGTACTCAAGCTTTGCCCGCATGCGATCAAACACTTCCAAAATATACCTGTAGCCAATTTCATTTTTAAATTCAGCTTGAAGAAGAATAGTATGCACATCGTCTGCTGCGAGATCCATGAGCTTATCAAGATACCCTTTACAGCGCTCAAGACTCTCATACATCTCTCTGCAATAGGCCTGTAGCTCCCCTTTCACCACTCCGCATTTTTTTATCGCCGAAGTGACCATATTTTCAAGATCATACTCTTTTGTCAGATAGCTCTTGGCGACTTCCTCAAGGGTTTTATGGGGTATATTTTTTAAACCGAGCCCACCTTCAGTTGCATTGATAATCTTCATGCGCGGATGAGCCTTTGCAAAATCTTCAATCCATTTTGCTTCCAGAAGCCACTTCCAGGCCGTATGAATTTTTTTGCCATCAATATCGGTCCACTCTATAGGCTCGTCGATATTCACTTCTGCAAACGATTCAACTCCAGGCGCATAACGCTCTAGCTCTTTACCAAAGGCCAAATCATACCCAACAAGTATTATAGGGCCGCATCCTAAGTAATGGGCAATTTCGATAATAAAGTTCGCTACGCTGTGGCCACCACCAATGATCGACCCGGGAATTTTCAACTTTTCTTCAAACCAGTCAGAGATATTGTAGCCATCTCCACCCTTAAGATAGAGCCGAGGCCCTTCTACAAGTTGAAGCGCCTCTTTACAGATGCGATTACGATAAAAAAAGGGCACCTGAAACGCAAGAGCTTGACGAAAGCGCACATACTGTAGAGGATTAGGATCAATCCCCGCTCCAAAATGAGGCAAAATAGCGGCATCTGAAAGCGCATTCACACTTGAGCCTCCGGCAAAGATAAGGGCCCTATCCCGTAGGTGCTCAAGCTGTTTAAGATGCTTTGCAAGTGAAGGCCCTGCTGCAACGACTATTGCGGGCACACCCTTAAAAGCACCTTTTAGCTTATTGGCCTTATACGACCCTGGAAGATGGGCAAGATTCTTCCAAAAGTTACGAAAAAAGGAAGCTCCGTAGCCAACATATTCATCAAGCACAAGATGAATGTCTGAAGTTTCATACTGGAGTCTCGCCTTGATATCTTCGAATGTCTTTTTACGCTTCGTTTCATAGTAGGGTGAAGCAAGGAGCAGCATCTTTTTTTCGTAGGCCCACCAGGCAAGGCTCTGAAGCACCTGTAGGCCATCTTCAGAATCTTCGATATAGAGAACATGCACCTGAGGATGCTCGAGAATCTCTTTTGCATTGTCAGATTCTAAAAAGTGCAAGATCACTTGCAAGTCGTCTTCTAACAAAATCAGCTGATGGTTTGCATCGGCCTCAAGCCATGATTGAAGAGCAAAAAAACTGGAGCCATTGCCTAAGCCAAAAAGAGCAATGAAGTCTACACCCTCAAAACTTTTAGGCTCGATAGGCGATAGTTCATCATCTTGAAGAGCTCGACTTTCTACGTAAGCTAAAAGCGCAGAAGCTTTAGGATTCTTTCTTCCAAAAAGCTGTAAACATGTATCAAACATTTTCGGTTTTTACTGGAACAGGTATTGGCTCTGGAGTTTTTTTGAAAAGTCCATCTTCGCGTCTTTTTATTGCCCAGAGGGGTAAGAGTAGCAGCGACGAAATTGCACCGCAAGCTGAAAGCACAACAAAGTAGCCGTCCCAACCATAATTTTGGATAACAAACCCAAGTGGATAGCCAGCTACGGCAGCCCCTGCATAGGCCCAGGTTCCAGTGAAACCACTTGCTGTAGCTGCTGCTTTTTTATGAGATAGCTCGGCTGCTGCCATACCAATAAGCATCTGGGGCCCAAATATTAAAAAGCCAATCAAAAACATCATGAGCGAATCAAAAAAGCACGAATCAAAGGGCGCCCAAGCAAAAACGGCAACTGCCAAACAGATAAGAAAGCTAAAGAGCACATTAATTGGACCGCGACGACCTTGAAAGAGCTTGTCAGAGGCCCATCCAGCGGCAAGGCTACCAAAAAACCCACCAACCTCAAACCACATCACAACGCCTCCGGATGCTATTTGAGAGTAGTTTTTTTCCTCAACAAGATAAAGCACCGACCAGTCATTTACCGCCTGCCTGATGATATAGACAAAAAAGTAGCTAAAGGCCAAAACCCAGATAAACGGGTTTTTCAGCACATGTTCCATCAAAATTTCGCGAACGGAAAGTTCTTTTTCCTGTTCAACATGACTCTGAACATCATTTCGAAATTTCTCAATAGCTGGCAATCCGAGTGACTGCGGTGTATCGCGTAGCCGGTTAATAAGAAAGAAACCTGCCAGTATGCAGAACGAACCCGTTGCAATCATTGCCGATCTCCAGCCATAAAGACCCGCACACACACCTATAATAATCGGAATAATAGCGCCGCCAATATTGTGAGAGGTGTTCCAGAATGACCACCACCTTCCCCGCTCCGAGTGCGAGTACCAGTGTGTAAGCAATCTTGCACAGCCTGGCCAGCCAAAACCCTGGAACCAGCCATTTAAACCCCAGAAAACTGCAAAGAACAAAAGCGACGAGCTTAAGCCAAAAAAGATATTCGTAACACCAGTGAGAATAAGCCCTACAGCCATAAAGTAGCGAGGATTGGAGCGATCGCCGATAATACCATTGATAAATTTGCTCAGGCCATACGCTATAGCCATGATGCTTCCCAAAATGCCGAGCTCGCTCTTATCAAGACCTAAATCGGTCACAAGCGTGGGCATGGCAAAGGTAAAGCTTTTGCGGGTAAAGTAGTAAAAGGCATAGCCCAAAAACATCGAATAGAATACGCGGATACGCCAGTAGTTATACTGCCGTTTTACAGATTCACTGTCTTGAATCTCCTCAGCATGTGGTGCGGGGTTGAATATGCTAAAAATAGAGCTCATGTGGGAATCCATCCCTCTTTTCCGCCCATACCTTTAAACTTCCCTTTACGTCGGATCTTCTCTTTGCTCTTATCTTTAAGCTCTTCTTTTACTGCTTTGAGCGTTTGTGGATCTTCTTGCATTGATTGATACAACCTATCGCGAGCACCCTCACAGACCTTTTTCAAGGATTCCATTCTATCAAAGATTTTTCGCTGTTTTGGATCTAACGCCGCTATCTCTTCTGGCGATGGACGCACGTCTTCAGGCTTTAACCCATACTGAGCAAGGTGTGCGCGGTAATTATCTTGAAAGCGTTGAATATCTTGCTGGATCTGAAGCAATTTTTTGTGAATGTCAATAAAGGAAATATTAGGTTTTAGTTCTTTCTCTTCACATTCTATAGAAAATTTGACTAAATCTTCCAGCTGCTGAACTATGGAAGTAACATCCATTATGTCGTTGGGTTCTGGTTGTGGTTGAGCCATATACTTTCCCCTTTTTTTTCTTCTATCACAGAAAAAATGATTTTATACAACCTAAGCTATTAAAAATTTCGTTAGTTTCTGTGTTAAGAACAAGAGTTTTATCGCATGAAACAAGCGCAACAAACTTAGCCTGAACGTAAAAATTATAGCCAAGAAGCTGCCTCAACTCTTTGTCGCTAAAGGCCTTAGCCTTGCATTCAATCAATAAAAACGGCTTAAGTGTCTGACTTTCATAGCATAAGATATCAATGCGCCTCTTGGGCATTCCATCGATCTTTCGCTCTACTGCAGTAAGACTTGGCAAAAAGCCAAGTGAAAAAAGAGAGGAGAGCGTGCTTTGGCGCACCCTCTCCTCGGGAGTGTCTTGAACATGTGTTCTTCGAAGAGCACAGTAAAGTTTATTACTCTGCCTCGATGACACAGTAATTTCCATCTTCAAGGCGGTAGATCACCTTGAGTCTTCTGGTTTCTTCGTTTCTGTAGACCATGGCGGGTTTGCCCGAAAGCTCCATCTTCATGATCGCTTCATCATCTGTTAAAATTTTGAGCGGTTGGGTCTCAGACTTCACAATTTTGTGAGGCTGGAGTTGGCCAACTTCTTCATAGTCATTCAGCGACTCTATACCCTGATTTATTTCTACTTCATCTATGGGGCTGTAGATTGTCGCTGCTAGCTCACCAACAGGATGTCCCTTTGCATGGTGATCCTTGAGTCGGCTTTTATACCTTCTCAGCTGGTTTTGTAGCTTATGGACCGCTTGGTCTAGAGATACATACATATCGCCTGTTGCAGCATGGCTTTTGATGATAGTATGGCCATACTTCATGACGATATCTACTCTATGCTCAAGCTTTTGGATATCCATAATAACGGCAATGTCAATAATGCGATCGGCAAAACGGTCTAGTTTAGACAGCTTTTCGACAGCATACGCCTTCATAGCATCTGTGACATGGACATGACGTCCGGTCACCATGATGTTATATCCCTCGTCTTCAAATTCTGCTATTCTTTGCTTACGGGTAAGAGTCTCTTTAGTCATGGTATATATACCCCACGATAGAAAGGTTAAGTAGGTAAGATATTCTTTGCCTACAACCTCATTCTATCCTGTATTTGAGTTAATTTACCACCTAAAACGGCATTTCCGAGTTGGCCGCAGCCGGCCATGATAGAGCGCCCCTTGGTACGCCTGAGGAGAACCCTGATATTGTGAGAGCGAAGTCGAGCAAGAAATGCATCAACCACCTCATTATCAGGACTTTGGAAACGATCGTTTGATTGAGCGTTATAGGGAATAAGATTCACCTTTACGTTAAGGTCCCTTACATAGTCTGCAAGCTCATCTGCATATGATAGTGAGTCATTAACATCTTTCATAAGTACATAAGCTGCAAGCACTTCGCGACCTGTAATTTGGGTATACGCTTGGATCGTCTCTTTAAGCTTAGCCATATTCTCTTTTCGGTTGTGTGGCATAATCTTAGATCGCAGAGCATCATTTGGCGCATTTATGGAAACAGCAAGATTAGGCGCTATATCCTTATCGTGAGCAAGGCGCAAGATGGCCTCAGTTTTGCCACTTGTCGAAACAGTAATGCCATGCATCCCAAGGGCAAGGCCATTTTGGTCTGTCAGAATACGTATTGCCTGTTTTACCTCGTCATAATTATCAAAAGGCTCACCCATACCCATAAACACCACGTTACGTATCGGGATATTGAGTAAAAACTTTGCGGCGAAGACCTGCTGGACAATTTCCGCGGCTGTAAGGTTGCGAATAAGACCCATCCGGCCAGTCTCACAGAATGTGCAGCCCATGCGGCAGCCCACCTGAGAAGAGACGCAAAGAGTCATTAAGGTTTTCATGGGAATGGCAACACTTTCTACCATCTGATTGTCATGCGTTTTCAGGAGAAATTTTTGAGTATCTCCCTCTTTTGTGACGTGGGCAATTTCAGGTAATGTCCAGTCGCACGATGAGACAATAGCTTCCACGCATGCTTTTGCCTGAATAAATGCAGGTTCTGTAAGAGTAAGCGCCCCCTTTTTAAACCATTGACGGTATAAATCTCGGGCAAAAAGCTTACCCTTGGCAAATTGCGCGCTAAATTCAGCTTCTGTGTGTGAAAATATGTTCATAAGAAATCGCACCGAAGAGGGCTCGAACCTCTAACCACCTGGTTCGAAGCCAGGTACTCTATCCAGTTGAGCTATCGGTGCATAAAAAGTCCACTTACGATATCATTAGCCCTTTATTTCTGGCAACAAATCATGTAACCAAGAATGATGCAAACAAGAATGATGCAAACAGGACTCACGCAGGCAGTAGAAGGTATTACCCTATCAAGTTTGGCGTTTCAAGAAAACTCTCATATAATAAGCGTTTTTTCAAAAGAACATGGACGCATCAAATGCATAACAAAAAGCTCACGAAAATCCACCGTGCGAGGCCTGGGCCCTCTCCTTGGCCTTGAAATGCAGGTAATGGTGTCAGATAAAGAGCTCTGGAAATGTCAGGAATGCCAGGTGACAAGATCCTATCCGCAGCTACGATCATCGCTTACCCACCTTCGCTTTGCGGCTCAGATAACAGACCTTTTAGACAAGTTACTCCCCTTACACCACCCAGTAGGCAACCTCTACGTGCTTTACTGCCAATTCTTGGACACACTTGGCACTCAAAGTCATCCACATATAGCTGCAAGCATCTTTTTAGAAAAGCTGCTGATAGCGGAGGGCATGCTTGAAAAAGAGTGTGATGCAGGCTCTATTGACTTAGGCTACTATCACAAGCTGCTTCACATGATTCAAAGATAAAAAAATTTAACAGGATATGCAGGATCGGGCAGGATAAAAAGGATGGAAAAAGAATTAAGCTACTCTTCTATCCTACTTATTCTTGCCGCCGAAGGCGATCTTGCCTATCCTGTTTTGTATTTGGGGAAGTATAGAAATTGCGAAAGGGGGGACTTGAACCCCCACGAGGAAACCCTCACTACCACCTCAAAGTAGCGCGTATACCGATTCCGCCACCTTCGCATTGATTGTGGCT
>JAFEGT010000086.1:0-6336 GCA_018239765.1 Verrucomicrobiota bacterium | reverse complement strand
TTATTATGTCCAGCATACTGCCAGAGCGCTGTGTAGCCTACTGTACAGCGACAAGCTATAACACAAGACGCCTTCAAGATGCCCTCAAGGCACGCTACAAGGCCAACCTCTTTCGCGATGTCGTCCACTTTGATTTAGGTTCAACTTCCTCAGATGATGTGAAGGATGTTTTCTGCTTCCCCTACGGCGTTGTGGTGATGTGGGGCTTAAATGTCGAAGAAGAGCAGGAATTTCTCATTCTGCTCAAAGAATTTCAAAACGCCTCGCAAGATGTGTATGAATGCGAGCTGATGAGCTTTATTTTTGGTTCCGTCGCACGCATTGTAGAAGAAGTGATTGAACTACCTGACACCGATGTGCTCTCTCGTCTTGCCATCTCGCACGGCCTTGCACAATCTGTACGACTTGCCACCTTTGAAGCACTTATTCAAAAGACGATAGATAAAACGCGCCATATCCCAGAGCAGCTTGCTGCTCGCGGAAAAATTCCACTTTCAAAAAAAGAGATCCGCACCAAGATGGGCGAGCTCTTTTTAGAACGTAGCTCTGTGAACCTTCACTTTGATATCTTAGATGTTCCCGAGTTCTTTTGGGATCACTCTGAGCTGGAGCCTCTTTACGTGCTTATTGCAAATCACCTTGACTTAGAGACAAGGGTTGAAGTGCTCAATCAACGCCTAGACATCGTTCATGACCTCTTTGAAATGCTCGGCAACGAACTTAATCACCAACACTCGAGCAAGCTCGAATGGATTATCATTTGGCTTATCGTGATTGAAGTGATTTTAAGCATAGCCCATTTTAGATGAAGTACTTAGCTATTTTTCTCATAAAATGTTATCGACTCTGCATCAGCCCACTTGTTGGATCATGCTGCCGATTTGAAGTAACATGCTCAGAATATGCTCTCAAGGCATTTCATGAATTGCCATTTTTTCAGGCTTTGTGGTTAACCATAAAACGCATTGTAAAATGCAATCCTTGGCATTAGTGTCTCATACCACTATCTGAAGCCACATTCAGAAAATTTTAGTTTATCCACTTGCAAATAAATTCGTAATTGTTTATGCATGTTGTCACTCAATCGTGTATTGTCTCAACTTGGGGCCCGATATTGGTTCTTTTTGAGGCGTTTTTTATACCTAATTTTAAGGAGGATGGTATGAAGCACATTTCAAAAAAAATATGGTTTGCAATTTCGGTTGCAGTTGTAGCCGTTTCTGCGCTTTTTGCATTAAAAAAACCAGCAAAAAATGAAAAAACTTCGCATATAGTTGTCGACCGTTTGGTAAACCAGCTAGTGTGCAAGCTTAATCTCCGATCTGGTGGTGGCAAAAACTATCCACGCGGATTTATGAGTAGCCAAGCTGATCACAAAATTATGGCAGGACGAGTAGGTTGGCAGCGTAACGACAAGCCTCGTAGACCAGTAGGCGGAGACCTGTAGTTTTTCTTCTGTAGTTTTTTCTTCTAGAGGGGTTTCACTCTATGATGATGAAACCCTTATTCTCTTTGCTTTTTTCAAGATATAATTATATAATCAGGGTAGATGGAGGTGTCCTATGGCTTCTATTGGCCCAGAAATCCCGCTAAGACCCTTAGATCCAAACACTAAGGTTC
This sequence comes from Verrucomicrobiota bacterium, assembly GCA_018239765.1. GTDB lineage: Bacteria > Chlamydiota > Chlamydiia > Chlamydiales > FEN-1388 > SZAS-7. The sequence continues at coordinate 4,716 of JAFEGT010000086.1, read as the reverse complement.
AACCTGAAATAAAACAATCTTTGAAAATACAGCCTGTACATACTCCCAAAACTGCAGATATTGCCCAAACCGCTTTAAGCCAGATTCGAAAAGCCACTCCATTTAGTGATGTAAAACGAGTCCCCTATATTTCACTAGAAGTACTCCTAGAGAAACTGCAACCAGGGGATATATTTTTAAGCTACTATCCAGAAAATACAGACGCAATCGCGGCAGGTTTACGAGCCGGTCAAATGCTGGGCAAAATCGTTACGCCAGTATCCACAGAGGAATCTCACAACTTTGTCCACGTAGCTTTCTATGTAGGAGATGGCAAACTTTCTGAAGCTGTTGGAGACGGTGTTAGAATCAATCAAATCGATTCAGAGCGCTTTAAACTTAAGCCAGGAATGTCCCACGGCTTTTTAGTCGTTCGACCCACAAATAGGGCCATGGCAGAAGAAGCCTGCAAAATTGCAGAAGAACTTTCAGCCAAACATGAAGCTGAACCTGCCACCCACAAATATAGCATCGGTAAAGCCATTTTGTCAGGCCTGTCAAAGGGCTCTCTCGATCAAAAAGGCCTTGCACGCTATCTAAAAGGGGCATGCTATGCGCACAACAAAATTCAACCTATGAGCAAAAACGGTATACGCGAATTCTTTTGCTCCTATTTTGTTGGATGGGCATGCCAGGCAGGTGAATCGCTCGACGTTCTTCAGAAAGTAAATAACTCCCTCCCGGCTAATGAAAAAATTACCTTTCCAGACCTTACACACATTGATAAAAAGCACCAAGGCAGAGCGCTTTCAGATTGGGCAAATACTGTCGTCAAAAAGCATGGAGAGCGGTTTAAAGAGCACATTAAACTCGACTTTGACCCCAAACTCACCTCTCCGCAGCGACTCTATGGCTTTTTTATGGAGCACCCAGAGCTCTTTAGCCAAGAGATGCTTATCGTTGCGCCTTCGGAAGAGACCGAAATGAAGTCTTTTAAACACGATAAGCACGATAATCCAGATATCATAGAATAAAATAAAAAAATTCACAGAATCTGCTTGAGAAGCAACACAAGGCAGCTTTAAGCTCACAAAACAATTGAACAGGATATGTAGGATCGGCAAAGCCGGCATGATATGCAGGATAAACACCACAAGATAAATGCGAAACGATAACAATGATATAACGATATGAATGATACGAGGAAGAGTTTCTTATTTTTTATCGTTCCTATCGTTATATCCTTTTTATCGTTTTTGTATTTCCATCCTGCCATATCCTGCCGGTGAAGCCGATCCTGCCTATCTTGTTAGTTTTTATTCGGTTTTGGCGGGATGCGCAAGGTAGAACCGGGCTTTAGAGCATCGCTAGTAAGCTTGTTATACTTCTTGATCGTGTCAATATCAACGCCGTAGCGCTTAGAAATATTCCAGAGATTATCCCCCTGCTGCACCACATGAAGCTTGTCAGCTGGTTTTGGAACTGATTTAGGCGCTGTTTTTGCAGGAGTTTTAGCAACAGGCTTTGCTGCTGGCTTAGGTTTTGATGGAACAGGCGGTTGTACTGTTTGCTGTAATTTGGGCTGTAATTTGGACTTTTCTGGGGACTTTTCTGGGAGCTTTACTGGGGCTTTTGCTACGCGACCATGGCGCTCTAAAATCGTCTGGCGGCTATCACATGCTGGATCGAGCATAGCCATTGCCGCTGTCCATACTTTCTTTGAGCGAGGTGCTTCAAGAAGGCTTAACGCATACTCCTTGCTGTTTAGCACTTCGAGCAGCATAAGAGCCTGTTTATCAGTAAGACTATGAGTAGTAAAACGTGGGTCTGTTTTATAAAGTATCACAGCAGAATGAGGAAGTGCCCCGACCAAAAATCCCTTGCGCACCTCAGGTGAAAAATCTTGCGATTTTACCATTTCAGCATGGAGATTTTTTACTAACGTATAGTCAATACGTGTAACAAAGTCGAAAATCTCATCGCGACTTACGGTAGTACCGCGTGTGAGTAAAAGTTCGAGCGTGCGATATTCGTTAGAGAGCAAAAAGGCATCCTTCACTTCGGGATCTTGTGCTTTTTTGTACTCTACAAGAAGCCCTTCGCTTGTAAAAGGCCACTTTTCTCTCTTTTGAAACTGCTTAATCACCTCGATATCCGCTTCAGGATAGAGAATAATACCCGCCTGCGCTTCGTTTTGAGACATGTAGGTAAAAAAGCGGCGAACAGCAAGTGGCCCACCTAGAGCTCTATCGACATCAAAATAGTATTTGTGGCCAAGCATCGCAACAGCAAGGTCCTGCTTTTTATAACCCTCAGAAACTAAGGTCTCATCAGCAAGCATTGCTACAAGAGCATCATAATCAAGAAGCTCAAGTTCACGAAGTGACTGCGTAAGCGTAGGAAGCTCTTTGCCATTTTGCCGGTAAAGCTTTGATTTATGGGGTCGAAAGGCGCTAAGAGCAAGAGATGAAAAACCAGCCTCCTGCCACTCATATAGCCCGAACGCAAGTAGGCTTACGTTAAGCAGGCAGCTTGCAGCAAGGATAACTCCAAGACGTTTACATCGTTTTTTATAGAACAGCTCTTGTGACATTATCGGTTTCTTTTTTCAAATCTTCAGGCAGTTTGCTGCCAAATTGTGCAAAATATGATGCTAGGTCGGAAGCTTCTTTCTTCCAGCCCTCTTTATCGACAGCTAAAAGCTCCTCTAATGCCCCTGGAGCAAGATGTAAACCCTCTAGATCGAGTGCCTCGGGCATATAGCCTATAGGGGTCTTTACGCGATTTACCTTGCCTTCCACTGCTTCAAACATCCACTTTAGCACTCGGATATTTTCTCCAAAGCCGGGCCACAAAAATTTGCCCGATGCATCTTTTCTAAACCAGTTTACGTAAAAAATCTCGGGCAGTTTTCTTCCCGATTGTTCCATCGATAACCAGTGAGCAAAGTAATCACCCATATTATAGCCACAAAATGGGAGCATCGCAAAAGGATCATGGCGAAGCTTGCCAACTTCCCCTTTTGCTGCTGCTGTCATCTCAGATGACATTGCCGCTGCCATAAAGACACCATGCTTCCATGAGAGCGCTTGACGCACTAGAGGTATTGTAGAGCTTCTTCTGCCGCCAAAAAATATCCCCGAAATCGGCAACCCACTAGGCGCATCCCATGCTGGATCTAAAATAGGACACTGTGTTGACGAAACAGTAAATCGAGAATTGGGGTGAGCCGCTTTTGTGCCAGATGCGGGGGTCCAATCCTCACCAAGCCAGCTTATAGCATGCTCTGGAGGAGTTTTTGTCATTCCTTCCCACCAAACATCACCATCATCTGTCAATGCTACGTTGGTAAATATGGCGTTTTTTTCTACCGACTTCATAGCGTTGTAGTTTGTATCATACGATGTGCCAGGAGCTACGCCAAAAAAGCCAGCTTCAGGATTTATGGCTCGAAGGGTTCCATCATCTGCCCAATACATCCAGGCAATATCATCTCCAACACATTCTACTTTCCAGCCTTTTAAGGTAGAAGTGAGCATTGCCAGATTTGTTTTACCACACGCACTTGGAAAGGAGGCTGCAAAATAGCGCTTAACACCTTCTGGATTCGTGATGCCAAGAATCAGCATATGTTCTGCAAGCCAGCCCTCTCTTCTTGCCTTGGTCGATGCAATGCGCAAGGCAAAGCTTTTTTTGTTTAGCAAGGCATTTCCGCCATAGCCAGAGCCAAACGACCAGATCTCTTCACTTTCAGGAAAATGCGATATATAGAGGTTTTTAGTATTACACGGCCAAGGAACATTGGCCTCTGGCATACCTACAGAGTGGATGCATTTGACAAATGCCTTTTCATTTAGCAATTTTAATGCCTGATCTCCCATACGGGTCATGAGGCGCATGTTAGCCACAACATAGGGTGAATCGGTGATCTGTACGGCACAGTGTGAATAAGGTGATCCAAGCGGCCCCATACAAAATGGCACCACATACATCGTCCGTCCCTTCATACAGCCTGTAAAAAGGCCATTAAGGATACCCTTCATCTCTACTGGATCTTTCCAGTTATTTGTAGGGCCTGCATCTTCTTGCTTGCTGCAGCATATAAAGGTGCGATCTTCTACCCTTGCAACATCATCAGGAGCCGATCGGGCTAAAAAGCTATTTGGGCGCTTTTCTGGATTAAGTGGAATGAAGGTTTTGCTTGCAACAAGCTCTTGTTCAATCATGCGAGCTTCTTCATCGCTGCCTGTAACAAGATGTATGCTGTCAGGCTGACATAAGGCTGCTATCTGTTGCACCCATTCATTCAGCATTAGTTCACAAGCCCCTTACGTCTTTTAAACTTGTCTAAATATTCAAGCGATTTTCCAGTACCCAAGCAGACGGCAAGTAGTGGATTTGCGGCTACAATAACTGGAAGGCCTGTTTCTTTGTTCAGTGCCTTATCAAGCCCACGAATGAGAGCTCCGCCACCTGCTACTACCATACCACGTTCTACGAGGTCAGAAGCAAGTTCAGGAGGGCATTTTTCAAGTGTAAGCTTTACACCTTCAATAATGAGCTGAATTGGTTCAGCAAGGCATTCGCGAATCTCAACAGAATTGATGCGACGTGTTACAGGAAGCCCCGATACCTGGTCTCGACCCTTTACTTCCATTTCAAGTTCATGTTCGCCAAGAGGAAATGCGGATCCTATCGATATTTTAATCTCTTCAGCGGTTCTTGGACCGATCATCA
>JAFEGT010000085.1 GCA_018239765.1 Verrucomicrobiota bacterium | reverse complement strand
GATGGAACTTCCTTAAAACTTTGCTGAAAATAGAGCAGCCGGGTAAGCAGCTGCTTTGCCTCGAGAACATGCTCTTGGGTTTTGGACCGAAACAGCGCAAGACAAAATAGAAAGTTGTCATAAACCGCAATCTTTTCGGCCTTGGCAATAAAGCCCGAGTCACTCTGCTCTTTTCTAGCAGCAAGAAGACATTTTTGTATCAATTCACTCATAACTTAAGGACTATAAGCGAAATTGATAACTTTCGCAAGTCATGTCCAATTTTTGATAACTTTTTATAAGAGTGTTTACAGCCCCAGCTGTTGACATAGCTTGTGTTGTCATAAGGCCATATTCTGGATCAAAAAGGTATGTGCCAAAGTCAAACTTAAAGAGTACGACGTTATGATACTCATAGGTCTTATCAATAGTAAGTAGATGAGCGCCTTTTGCAAGACTGTCAAAATCTCTCACGTCATTTTGGTGGCTCTCTGGCACAATTTTTAGGCCCATAAGCTGACCAAAGCTCGTATAAAGCTCTTCTTTTTTATCTACATTAGGATCATAAAGTTTGCGATAGAGCTTTTGAGCCGCTGCAGCTTCAGCATCAAAGCCACCATCAAACTGCTTTGCAAGGCCAATAAGCTCCTCTTCTGACTTTGCATTGAGACATTTCTTGATTGCTGAAAAGCAGCCACCAAGGCACATGGTGTCAGCAAGTGTAAAACTTGCGCCCTTGTTTTTCATGTTGGCGATTTTATTTTTGGTGTCAAGATCTGGGAATGTATTCAAAAATGCTGTGCGCATTTTGGCGATTGCAGGCTTATCTTGCTCGTTATAGATCACTTCACGCGTGGGAAGATTTTTTGTTCGAGTCAAAAGCGGAAGCGGTGCATCTGCAAAATTGGCCTTAAAATGCTCTTGGACAATAATAACAAATTTGCGTCTTGTATACTCAAGAGAACTTGCAAGATCTGGCTTGTTAAAGATCTTTGCGGCAACGGCAGCTATAGCAAGAGCAGCATTTGGCACAAGTGATGCGATGATAACAGTTGCGCTTGCAAGCTTTAAAAACGCTCGAGAGTTAACAACCGATTCTACAAAATTTTTTATATTATTAATCGTCTCTCTAATTTGCATAACAACCTCCAAATTAAAGAGCTATTGTACCTTATTATGTAAACAACCGCAAGGCGTTTGTAATACCTGTTATAATGCCATTATCTTTCGCAGGCGGCGCAATAACATCAGCATGGCGAAGCACCTCCGGTGCGGCCGTTGCCATCACAACAGCAATGTCGGCAATTTCAAGCATTGATATATCATTATGGTCATCTCCGCATGCGATCACGCGAGGAGTCGTTTTGAGATGGTGCAAAAGAGCCTCGAGCGCCTTACCCTTACTTGCTTTTCCATGAGTTACCTGCACAATAGAAAAACAGTCGTCGTATGAATCTTTCATCATAGGTGCATGCAGATCTGAAAGTGACTCTATTTGCATGCCAATTTTTTTTGCTGTGTGTGGCAGGCAAAAAAGACGCATGCTGGCAAAGCTATCGATCGGCAGGTCCATCACATGTTCAACTTCTGTCCAAGCGTCAGAAAGCGCCTTTGCTCTGGCAAAAAGATGCCCTGAAAGCACATGTGAGGCATACTTTCGGAATAAAAACGACTTATTCTGTTTATCAGGAGCGCCATAAAAGGCAATACCCACATCTTCATTCTGCACAAGGTTAACCACCTGAAACACACGCTCAAACGATAAAAAGGACTTTTTTATCGCTGCATTTTCGGGATATTCAACCGTGTAGGCGCCGTTAAAAGCAGAAAGATAAAAAGGAAATGGCAAGGTATTCAAAAGTGCCAAACTCCAGTCTAACGTACGCCCTGTGACAAAGAGAAGCTTCCAGCCCTCTTGGTGAAGCCCTTTTAGGTAGCTGACAACCTCTGTTGAGAGAGAATCGCGGACAGCTGTAAGCGTGCCGTCAATATCTATTGCGATGAGACCTTTTGTTTTCATTGGTCTAATTTACGACTTTTTGGCATATTCGGAAAGAACATCGAGGCCCTCATGAAAAAATTTATCGTTTGTCTGGTTCTTCTATTTACATCTTCGCTACACTGTGCTGAAGAGCCCCCCATGCCCGAATCGTTTACCCAATGGGAGCAGGAAAATGCAGGTCGCGAAGTGGCAGAAGATAGCCGCTACGGCGAGCTCTGGAGCAAAACGTTGCTGCTGCTTATTGTTGTACTCCTTGTGCTTTTTGCTGGCACCTACTATTTAAAGCGTTTTGGTGGAAACCTCGGCATCATAAAAGCTGGAGCGAGCGTCAAAGATAGCCGCATCCAGCTTCTTGAGAAAAAGGTAATTTCGCCCAAGGCTGTGGTCTATTTACTCTCGATTGATGGCCACAAGATAGCGCTTAGCGAAACCTCTGCGGGCATCCAAGTGCTCAAACCCCTCGAACATGATAGACAGGATATAGAGAAAGAAATCTCTACAGTTTCATGATAAATCGGCACGTAGGATAAGAACGTAAAAACGAACAGGATATGCAGGATCGCCTACAGCGGCATGATAGGCAGGATAAAAAACGATAGGAAAGATAGAACGATAAAGAATACAAAAATTCTTGAGGCCTGAAAGGCCGGAATATCGCAGCCTAGGTCGGAGCGCAAGCGGAGGCCTAGGTATAGAATAAAAAAACAATATGAGTCCTGAAGGGACGACATATATGCCGCCCTTACAGGGCTCTGAGAAGGAGAATGCATAATTCCTAGGCCTTCGCTTGCGCTTCGACCTAGGCTATACTATTCCGGCCTTTCAGGCCTCCTATAAATCTATCATTCCTATCGTTATATCGTTCTTATGGTTTTTTATCCTGCTTATCATACCGCCGCAGGCGATCCTTCATATCCTGTTTATTTTTTCATCCTTCATATCCTGTTTCTTTGCTTATCTTGTTACTTGTTATCCTGCAGATCGTGATGGTTTAAGCTTGAAATTTTAGAGAGCTTTCTGTACATTTTCCCAGAAAATCTACCGGAAAAAGATCTATGAAACGGTTTCTCGCTCTTGCATTTATCGCCATCTCCCACACACTTTTCGCTACCGCTCCCTTTATCATAGGCATTGCTGGAGGTACGGGCTCTGGCAAATCTACCCTCTCAAAGCGCCTGCAAACAACCCTCGGCATAAAAGTAACCTTAATTGAGCAGGACTGCTACTACAAAGACCTTGCACACCTACCTATACATGAGCGAGAGCTTACAAACTTTGATCACCCAAGCTCTATCGATTTTGACAAGCTCTACGAGGATGTCTCCATGCTCAAGCAGGGAAAACCTATCAACAAACCCTCCTATAGCTTTAAAACTCACTGTAGAGAATCGGGCACTACACCCGTACAGGCTGGTGACGTTATTATCGTAGAAGGGATTTTAATTTTTACAGATGAGCGGCTACGTAACCTCTTTGATCTTAAAATCTACGTAGAAGCAGAAGACGACGTGCGCATTTTGCGCAGAATCGAACGAGATATACTTGAGCGCGGTCGCGATCTTGGAGGCGTAATCGATCAATACCTCACTACTGTAAAACCGATGCACAAACTTTTTGTAGAGCCTTGCATAAGCTATGCTGATGTTATTATTCCTGGCGAGTCTGACACATCAAGCGTTGTAAAGTTAATTTTAGCTGGACTACATCAACTTACATTTGACCGCAAAACTGCTTGCGGCTAACCTAAAAGAAGTAACCCAAGAATACTATGAACTATATTGTTATTTTACTTGTATTAGTCTCATCAAGCTGCTATAGAATGCCAGAAGAGGGCGAAGTCAGCACCTTGCCAAATACAAACAACCCAAGCCTTACACGGCACAAAGAAACTGTGCCAATGCCAGGCATACAGTACTAAGGGACGCAGATGAAAGTTAACGAACATAACCTCCTAGAGGCACTAAAGACCCTTAAACTCGATGCTAAAGTACAGCCCGAGACAAACCAGATTTATGTTATTTTCGAGCATGAAAAGGCACAATTTCCCCTTTTTATACGTGAACTTCACGATGGCGAGCTTGTGCAGCTTCTTACCTTTATTCCCTGCAACGTAGATAAAAATCATGCCGCAGACCTCGCTCGTCTGCTCCATATGCTGAATAAAGAGCTCGACATGCCAGGCTTTTGCCTCGATGAAACTTCTTCAACGGTCTTTTACCGCCTGATGATGCCAACTCTTAAAAAAGAGTTTCAGCCACACATTTTAGAGGCGCTTATTAACACCTCCCAAATGGTCTGTAAGTCATTTGCTGCTGTGATAGAAGCGCTTGCAGTGGGAGCTATGAGCCTCGATGAAATATTGAAAAAAGCTCAACAGTTGCAGCAAAGCTGATGGCAAAACGGCCTATTTTTTTTGACACAGAAACTACCGGTGTAAATCCTAAGGGCGATCGGATTGTAGAACTTGCTGCCTACTGTCCTGAGACGGGCAAATCGTTTGAAAGGCTTATCAATCCTGGCATTCCAATTCCTAAAGAAACCACAATGGTGCACCAGATTACTGACAGCATGGTAGCTGACGCTGCCGACTTTGCCACCGTTGCTCGTGAATTTATAGAATTTTGCTCAGGTGACATCGCCCTTATCGCCCATAATGCCGATAGCTTTGATGTGCCCTTTTTGCAGTATGAGTGCCGTAGATGCAATGTGGAGCTGCCAACTGATTGGCTCTATATCGACTCTTTAAAATGGTCCCGACGCTATAGAAAAGACCTGCCAAGACATAGCCTGCAGTTTTTACGACAAACATATGGCATCACTGCCAACCAAGCCCACCGCGCTTTGAATGACGTAATGGTACTGTACGAAGTATTTAAAGCGATGACCGATGATCTAAGCTGTGAACAAATTGCTCAGCTTCTTAACATCCAAAATGCCCCTCTGCCGATGCAGACGGAGGTAACTATTGCCCCTGAACGCGTTTTAAACCTTTTTTAACCATGAAAATTGCCTATTCACCCTGCCCCAATGACACCTTTAGTCTCGACGCCTGGATACACGGAAAAATAGCCTCTACCATTAAGCCAGAACCTATTTTAGCTGATATACAGCAGCTCAATGCCTGGGCCTACCAAGCCGTACATCCCGTTACAAAAGTATCCTGCTTTACGTTTGGAAAGATCTCGCAAAAATATGCACTTCTTCCATCAGGTGCTGCAATCTGTAAATCAGGCCCCAAAATCATTGCAAAAGAGCGTTTTAGCGCCTCTGAACTTTCTAAGAAACGCATACTCATTCCAGGACTTGACACCACAGCCTACCTTCTTTTACGCACACTCTGTCCTGAACCAAAAGAGATTGGCGTCGCTCGCTATGATGAAATTATCAGCAAAATTCTTGCTGACGAAGCGGACTGCGGCCTTATCATTCACGAAACTCGATTTAGCTTTGAAGAGGCTGGTTTTGTAGAAATCTGCGACCTTGGCGAACTTTTTATGAAACACTTTGACTGCCCCGTACCCTTGGGCGTTTTTGTGGCAAAAAAGGAAGCGTATAAAGAAGCAGCGGCAAATCTTAAAGCTTCAATACAGTTTGCACTTGATAACCCCGAAAGTTCCTACGACTATGTGCGCCGCTTAAGCCAGGAAAAAGACAAGCATATCATCCAGCAGCACATACAAACCTATGTAACAAAAGACACCCTACAGATAACTGAAGAAGGCATGCGCGCCATTCAAACGCTCTTTCAATTGGGCGTAGAACAAAAACTCCTACCCATAGATGCGCTCCATGCAACTGATCACTTTTGCTACATATGAAGAAGCTCGAGGCTCGCTTGATCTTTTTAAAGCAAAAGAGATCAAGCGGGGCTTTTATGAGTCTGATATCGGCTATATTGCCATTACTGGTATTGGCCCATTTGCTGCTTTTTATTCGTTACAAAACATCAACTTTGATCAGATCGTAAATATAGGCCTTGCTGGCTCTTTACGAGATGATCTTATACTCGGGTCTATTCATTCAGTTGCCAGCTGCCAAAAGCATGCATGGCATCCAAAAGGAATAGACTCATCTCTTGCTTCAGATTTTCCAACCTTAATACTAGAAAATAAAGGACTTCGACTCAGAACGCTTGACTTTCCGCTCTATAATGGGCATGATAGTTTGCGAAATGAGTGCGATCTTATTGACATGGAAGGTTATGGCGTCGCGTTAATTGCCAAAACCAAACAAAAACCATGCAAGCTTTATAAACTAGTATCAGATTATTGCAATAAAGAGTCTTCGTTAGTAATAAAAAATAAAATAGACGAATACTCCCGAAAAATTGCTTTATATCTCAAGGGAGAAAATCTATGCGAGCCTGCCTATTAATACTCTTTTTCTTTAGTACACAGCTTTTTGCGGAACAGAAAGTATGGCTTACCTGGAAAAATGACCCCACGTCAACAATGACCGTAATGTGGATCTCACCTGATAGCGAAAAAAACGACGAAGTGCACTATAAAAAATCAGACAAAGCAGACTGGAAGGTCGCAAAAGGCAAGCACTGGAAGCTGCCAAATAGAAAGCCCTTTTTGGTTCATAAAGTTGATATCCAGGGACTTGACGCTGACACCATCTACAACTTTCATCTTGGCGACAAATCTAAGACATTGAAATTTAGAACGATGCCTACCTCACTCATCCAGCCTATTCGCTTTGTAACAGGCGGCGATGCCTATCACAAAAGCCTTAAGCGCTACCAGGCAATGTGTCGTCAAGCGGCTAAGCAAAACCCCCGTTTTGCTATTATCGGCGGCGACATCGCCTATGCTGTGGCAAAAAAGGATAGCGAAGAAGATTGGAAGAAATGGCAGGAATTTTTTGGCTGCTGGTCAAAAGAGATGCGCGATAAAGATGGCTGCTTGATTCCCCTGCTTGTCACCATCGGCAATCACGAAGTAACTGGCAGCTTTAATCGCTCGATGAATGAAGCCTCTTTTTATTATATGTTTTTTGAAAAGGCAACCTACGCCCTAAACTTTGGCAACTATGCCCACTTTACCTTTTTGGACTCAAACCACACCCAAAAAATTCACGGCAAACAGACAGACTGGCTAGCAAAAACGCTCAAAAACAGCCGCAACCAGCCTCACCGCTTTGCCATTTACCATGTTGGCGCCTACCCTTCATCAGGAAAAATCGACTCACAAACAAGCCGCCTTGTTCGCAAACATTGGGTGCCACTCTTTGAAAAGTACAAAGTAAACGCCTGCTTTGAAAGCCACGACCACGCCTACAAGCGCACTCACCCCCTTCTTAAGGGGAAAAAAGCTTCTGATGGAGTTGTCTATATAGGAGATGGCAGCTGGGGCGTACCGCCACGAACCCCAAAAAAGCGCGACTACTTGGCCGTTTCTGCCAAAAAGCAGCAGGCCCTCGTTGTTGAGCTTTCTAGCACCAAACGCACCTTCAAATCGGTAGATCCCGACGGCAAGGTAATTGATACCTACGAACAGGCTATTCAGGGCCGGTAAACCGGCCCCTTTACGCATGGAACTCTATTGGTTATTAATGAAACGACCAGCTACATGCAATGCACTTTTCGATACGTCCATCTACCACTAAGAAGGTGCAGCGAACATCAAGTGTCTGTACTTTACCACTGAAGATCGAGCCTTTTGGACCGCGATTTTTCCAGCAGTAGACGCCCTCTTCGCCCTTGGACTGATTGGATATCACCACAAGAAGTGAAGCTGATTCATCATTCAGATATGGAGCAAGCTCAGGAAGCGCTGCTACCACATTTTCATCGATTGGTTGAACAATCGGTAACGTAATACTGTTGCTTATGTACTGTGAAAAGCAGGAGCCATCATTCATGATAAACGTATGACGAGCTGTTTCGCCGTAGTTTATTGAATAAACGTAGCCAACTCTCTTGCCATGCTCATCAAAGGCTGGACACTTAAGTTCATTCGGCAGGCTCGGATCTGCGAAATTATCGCCATTACCTTGGATAAAGACACCCTTAAATTTTTTGCGACCAGATTCATGCGTGTCATTTTTAGCCCAGGCAGCTGTGGTAGCTAACATACCAACTGCTAACATTGCAGAAACTGCAAATTTACTCATAATATTCGCCATAATACCCCTAATTTTTAATTTTTGAACATAATCCACACACTATATGAAATTATTTAATTTGTAAAGACAAGATTTCAACCTGTTGACCCTCCAAAGCAATTATAAATAATTTACATTACTAAAAATCCTGCTTGTACTATACGCAAAGTATTGAGACCGAGGAGGCTTTATGGGGACCACGCCACCCTTTGATGGCATTTATTCTCAGACCTATCAAGGACAATATGACGATAATCTTCCATCTGCCAAAAAGGGCAAAATACGCAAGCATGTTGAATGGCTAAATACTGGAGAGGGTAAAGCCTATAAAGCTAAACGAGCGCTTGCCTGGATCGAACGAATCATCCTTGACCTTACTGTAGTTTGCCTCCCCTCAGTTAAATCAGCCGTTGCCTATCGCGATCGATTTAGAGCAAGAGAACTGGGCAAAGCTTATGTAGAAAACGTGTTAAAAGAGGGCAAAAAGCCACCTGAATATACACAAATCTACCTCACCTCAGATACAGCCGCAATGAATCACACCACCTACTATGCAATCAACGATGGGGTTATCTGGCATAAACCGATAAAAGAGGGATCTGATTGGCAACCTTTGCCATTCACCGCAGGTACTCAACCAATAAAGATTCGTGTAGATGGGGCAAATCTTTGTGTAGAAGATGACAAGGGTGAAATCTACTACCGTAAAATTTTGCGAGAAGGCAAAAGAGAACCAGAAAGTGGAACCACCTATGTTTTTCGAGACAAAAGCGAACGAAACAATTTTAAGAAAAACTGGTTTACGCTTCCTGTAGTATCGGAAGTTATCAAGCCTTTTACATCGGCACGGCTAAAACGTGACCCCTCGAAAACCATCGATTGGGCAATAGCCCATCGAGGCCAATTCAACCACTACATCGAAGATGCTGTAGGGCAAAAACATTGTGTAGATGTAGGCGTAACAACGCTCTACATGTTAGATGCTAATGGCAGAGATATTCGCCTCTACGACCCCTGGAAACCTGAATGGGTAGAGGTGAGCGTTCCAACCCCAGAGACGAGCCATTCCCAATATGAGGCGATGAAAATGGAGGTGGCAGCTTCTACCGTTATGACAATAGGCTATAACACAGCAACAGATCAAGCAGGCAAAACCACAAAATCGCTACAAATTAATACATTGCTGATTGATATCGATGGACTTGGCTGGAACCCAGGCCTTCATTTTGATTACAAGCAAGACCCCAATAACAAAGATGTAAGAGTACTTGGGGAAGTAAAGTGGCAAACACATGCTCTTCCAGATCAGCCTGGAGATAGGTTCAGCAAACAGATTACTATTTTACAAACGGGTGAAGGCAATCAAGCTCGTGAGCTTCGAGTAGCCGGAATGCGCAATAGCGAAACTGGGTTCTTCTATAAATCACTAGGCTCACAAGAGTGGCAATTTAAACCTGTAAAGGGCCTTCAAATTGACCCATCTGACCTTCTTGCACGAGAAGAAGAGCTCAATAACAAGCCAGACTATAGAGCACCAGACTATAGAGCAAAGGACTATACGGTAGACAACGTAACACTTAAAGATTTTACGAAAGACAAAGTTAGCTCCTTTATCGAGTTTGGCAACCACAAAATAATGGTCTACCGAAAGGTAAATATTATTAAAAAAGCAATCGGAAAGACTGGCGAAAAATATGACCTTGTTATTCCCGATACTATGTCGAGAGATGATGTAGCAGCGCTGAAAAAAACACTCGGCGTAACAAAAGAGCGCGGCATTAAACTCGATGACTTTTTAAGAAAAGCAGGAGTCACTGTTGAAGAGGAAAACGAAGCTGAGAACAGCGAAAATAGCAGGCTCAAAATTGAAATAGATGAGTTAAAAATGCAAATAAAAAATCTTAGAGAATACCCTCCTTACAAACAAGCCGTTTTAAATATTGCACTTGAGCCTTTTAGCGGAACGAGCGCTTCAAAAGACGAGAGGAAGTTGGCAGCCAAAATGCAAAGCCTAGAAAAAACCCTTCGAGAAAAGGAAAAAGAGCTTCAGTAAAAGCCGTATGGTGCATCAAAGAGAAGCTCTTTACAAAATTGCGCATAAATCGTAAGAAGAAGCTATGTACTCACTTACCTATACACAAAACATTCCTCTCACACTCGAAAAAGCGTGGGAATTCTTTTCTTCACCACAAAATTTACGCCTACTTACGCCTGAGTATCTCGACTTCAAAATTACAAATAGTCTTCCGGGCAGTACGATGTACCCAGGTGAGGTTATTGTATATACCATAAAGCCGCTCTGGAAAATTCCGATGACTTGGGTTACTGAAATCACGCATGTTAAAGAGAAGCTATACTTCATTGACGAACAGCGCGTTGGCCCCTACAGCATATGGCATCATGAACATTGGTTTAAGCCAATAGATGGCGGAGTAGAAATGCGAGATATTCTTTACTACAAAATGCCGTTTGGAGTAGTTGGAAAGCTGTTTCACACACTCAAAGTTCAAAATGACATTCAGTCAATCTTCCGCTACCGCGAAGAAAAAATCAAAGAGCTCTTTGGCCCATTCAATTCCACCTGTTAAGTGGATTATTGCATAAATAACCACTGAGACACTGAGCACACTGAGCTTGTTGAGACAGGGAGAAGGATTGTTGATTAATTTTAACGAATGGCTATTGAACCAGGCCCTTTGTCACCTGATCGTATAAACCTTCTCATTTTTCTCAAATTTCTCAGTGAGCTCAGTGGCTCAGTGGTGATTAATGTAACAACGCCGCTGCTGTTTCTGAATTGATTTTTCCATCAAACCGTGATATTATCTCCCAATTAAAAAGGCTCTTTTAATGGTATTTCATAATATTTCATCGACACTTGCAACCTATTCACAACAACCTTTACCAACTGACGCCGTAGAACTTATAGCTCAGCCAGAGCATGAGTATACCAGAATTTTTCAGGCCATTACGAACGATGAAAAAAGTGCCATAAACGCCTGCAGACAAAAAGCCGGCGATGCTTGCAGAAAATTAAGAAAGCTTCAACCGGAACAGCCAGAAAAAGCTACAAAACTCTCTGACATTGCCATTTCTAACCTTGTAAAAATACGACAGCGCCAGCACATTTTTGCCTATTTTGAAGGAGTAGAGGGTAACTTTGCCCTCGACAATTTTCGTGACCGTGTTAGACAGGCCAACGACTCCGAAGCGCTAAAAGTAGCGATGCAGCATAAAAACGAGCTCACATGCCCCTATCAGCGACTAAACCTTTTCTATTTTCTTCAAAGAGCGCTTCCAGAACATCGCGAGCGTGCTGCACCTCATATTGTTGCTCTGCTTGTTCGCTTTATACAGGCTGATCAGATCGAGGGTATATTTAGAGTGATGGCACACATTCCAAAGGTCGATAAAGGGCCATTTCTTGAACAGCTTGATCTTTTTTGCAACGCCTTGCCAGAAGATCGCTGGGAAGCTATTGAACCAATACTGAAGCCGCTCCCCACAAAAAAGCGCCGCTTATGTTTGGAACAGACCCTATCGCTCCTCCCAAAAGAGATACGTATTGATTCGCAAGAAGTGCGATCTACCCTCAAGGCTGTCTCTATACTAAAAAATGGCGATGCTGTTGTGCAGCTCAGCCGCCCTCTCACTGAGCGCTGCCTTGATGGAAACTACATTGCAGCTATAGTACGTTATGTAGATCGTATGAATCCAGATGAGCGCCAGGATGTTGTAGAGCGGGTGCTTCCACTGATGCTCGATGCATCAGCCGGGATTCTCCTGTATGAAACAGCCCGAAAACTTACCGGTTTGCACGTAAAGCAGCGAAACTGGGTGCAACGCGAAATCGAAGCTATGCTTGGAAACTACTCTCGGGAAGATACAGACGCAACCCTTGACCTTTTGGACCAAGTTGAGCCACCTCCATCACTTGAACATATTGAGCGAATGGAAGTGGTGATTCCAGATGAAAATCTGGATTGCTATCGCATGGAGATTTTTAGAGATGAGCTTTATACATCCCCTACTCAGATTCTGCTAAACCTCGTTGAGCTCTTCCAAGAGGAACAAAAGTCCTCTTTACAGATTACCTTTTTGGGTGAAGCTGCTGTTGATAAGGGAGGCCCCGGCCAGGAGTTTGTATCGATCCTTATTGACCAGGTATGTAAAAAGCTCAAGATGGACCGCCGCATGGAAAACGGCCTCTACAGACCATGCAAGAGCGATCTTAGCCAGGAGGAAAAGCAACTCTATGGAGCACTGGGCCAGCTCTTTCGCTTTTTACTCAACTCGCGCCAAAAATATGTGATTGGCCAGCTTTTTGACATGAGCCTTTTTGTGGCCCTTCATAAGCTTAGTGACGAAACGCTCACAGACTTTGAGATCTACGAACAGATGGAAAGAGAGTTTGATCCGAATAAGGTAGCTCTTCAGAGGATGAAACAAGCTCCTCAAGAGGATGTAGAGGAAACAATAAAAGGCTTTCTAGAGCCATGCAAAGCGATAAAAGCCGGCATGCAAGACTCCCCCTTTACAGCAATAACGGAAGAGACACAAGACCCCCAAACACTCTTTCTAGACCTTCAAGGCAGCATCAAAAACAGCTTTGTGGTAGCACAAATAGAATTCAAGGCAGGCGTGAATCCGCTTCACCAACAATGGATTCAAGAATGGATCCTAGGACTTGACACTCAGAAAATGAAAACCTTTATCTTCAGCCTTACGGGTGGTTTTGCGCT
Source organism: Verrucomicrobiota bacterium (assembly GCA_018239765.1). Taxonomy (GTDB): domain Bacteria; phylum Chlamydiota; class Chlamydiia; order Chlamydiales; family FEN-1388; genus SZAS-7. Next base: position 3,383 of record JAFEGT010000085.1, on the reverse strand, counting down.
TGGCCAAAAAAAGCTGTTTGTTTCCAACCACACAGACAAAGTTCTGTACAACACCTGTGACACATGCCTCGAGGTGCCCTTTCACGCAATTCCAACAAAGGAGCTCTTAATTAAACTGCTCGAAGGCGACTTCGTCAAATTCAACCATGTGTAGGATTGCTGCAATAGCGCCGGCTTAAAAAGGTTCTTATTCTTGAGAACCCTTCGCAAAACTAGGCAGTTTGTCTGAGGCCTTCCCACTCTCGAAGAGAGTGATGTATTATAGCCCAGGCCACCTTTAGGTGTCCTGGGAATATGTCGTGGGTCCTTATTTGCACCCTCGAAGATGGGTGCTGCAGCAGCACCCATCTTCGAGGGTGCAAATTTTTAGAATAAATTTCCCCAGAACACCTCCCGTGGGTCGGTGATCTCGGCTATTATCCACCACTCTCTACGAGAGTGAATATTTAAAAGCATCTAGTTTTGCAAAGGGCTTCCGAGAATAATAATAAAAAATCCTTAAACAGCCGCCACTGGAAACACACCCATTTCCGCTATACCTATTTGCCTTCGTTTTTTTTAGCTTCTCGTGCAGCAGCTCTTTCCTCTCTTTCACGAGCTTGTTGGGCGGCTTTTTCTGCCATTGAACCAACTTGCCCCGCCTTATCTGACTCTTTCATAACCTTAGGCTTTGCTTTAGTTGAAGTGTCAGCAGTAGGTGCATCTTCTTTTTTAGCATCCCTTGCGCGTTTGGCAGCATCACGTAGCATAGCAGCATTCGGAACAGGTGGTGGCGGTGGAGGTGGACCTCCAGCAACTTCAGCTGGCTCACTGTGAGTTTTTGGTGGAGTTGTGGAGATTGCTTGCTGTTTAGGTTCTTCTACTTTAACAGTAGGCTTTTTAGGCGGAACCCCAGCAGCCTTCTGACCTCCGATGCCAGTATTCAAAAGCATCTGCTGTTTTGCTTTGAATGAAGTGGGGTTTCCTTGCTCTCTTGTTTTATCAGTCACAACACGCGGCGATGCTTCAGCCGGCTTCCCTGCTATTCCAGGTTCTTTTTTATCAACACCCTCTTTTACCACCCTAGGTTCGACAATATTTTTAATAGTTTGATATGCCTTCAAAAGAGCCTGTTGTTTAGATTCACTATGATGACGTTTATGGGAGATAACAAAAGCTTCTCCAAATACTTTTACGAAAACTTTAAGAGATTCTGGTTTATCTTTATACTCTGTAGTAATCTTATCTTTTAGAGATTCAAGCTGCTTGGGAGTAAACCAACGCAGCTCTTTAGCCGTAACAGTACCATTCTTCATCTCGTTAAACAGCTTATTTACAACAGCTTTATCGTCTCCAGCTCTTTTTATTTTTTTTGCTGTACCCCACCCAGCGCCAGGAAGGCATTTTGCCTTTGCAAGATCGGTATTATCGGAAACAAAAGAATTATAATTTGCTTTAAATTCAGCACTAAGAGCTCTCATAGCATGACCCCCTCTATTTTCTAGTCCTAACTTAGTAATACCATAAATCGGTTTAATTTAAAATAATTTAATTGATACTAAATTAAAGAATAAATATTATAAATATTAAGGGCATACCCTATATTACTGAGGTGTTTTATGAATAACATGAACGTTAATCAAATGAATCAAATTCAGCATCTGGCTATTTTAGCAGACATAGGGGGCCAGAATGTAATTAAAAAATTAACAAAAGAAGAAAGAAAAACACTCCAGCTAGCAACAGACCTATTAACCGGGAAAATTGATAGTACTAAAGTTTCTTTTGAAGAAAAAAAACTGCAAGATCTTACCGACAAAATGTGGGATAATCTTGGATCAATACCTAAAGAAAGAAGTAATGCAATAGTGCGGCTATTTAAGGGAATAGCCAACAAATTTGGTCGTATATCAAGTAATAGCCTTCTTACAAAGGCACAAGAAAGCACCAAGCAAGTAAGCACCAAAAATATCTCGCAGTCAACAAATGCTGAACTACTTAAAACCGTGATATCTGAGTTAGACCAAACTCGCAGAGATTTAAAGAGTGTATTTGAGGGTTCATGGGATCAAATTTCTGTTGATGCACAGAAGGCTTCAGCTGCCACCGAGCGCTTTGAAAAAGGCTTACGTAAGGTAAACGAAGACCTCGCAAAAACCATGGCAAAAGTTACCGTTAGAAATTTCTCTGCATCAGGACATCAGACGACTGAAGACGCCTTTAAGGCCCTCGTTGTAGAGATGAACGCACATGCGGAAAAGATGAAGGAGCAAAATCCCACTGGTATTATGGGGGCAATTGATTCGCTGGTTGACTTCAATGCAGGCATGCAAAACATCTACCATTCTTTTATTGATAAACTCGTCAATATAGCAAAAGAGGCCAACGTAGATGTATATAGTCCTCAACAATCAACCAAGCCACCCGTAAGAAGTAAAGAATCTATTCCCAAACACGAACAATCGAAGCCAACCCCCGAACCGGATAAACCCACCACAACATCTGTTAAAGAGGTAAAAGCTGTTGAAGAAAAACAGCAGCCTACCTGGTTTGAAGTTACAAATAACTCTACTTACCCAATTGAAGGCCTTGAAGTAATTTTCATGTATAAGGACGACACACATAGACAAAATTCCGATGTAAGGCATGGTGAGGGAAATTCCCCCATCTCCTCAGTAACCAAAGACAAACCACTATTACCGGGTCAATCACTAAAAATATCTAAAGCGGATATGACCCATGGCCATCGCTATTCACCAAAAGATGGAGTAGAAATTCTCAACATAACCGCCCTCAAGGTGAAGACTCCTAAAAATATCGCTCCTGTGTTCGTTGCAAATCCAAATGATATACCTCTTACCTCTGCTAAATTGGGTACCTTTCAACCTGAATCTGACCAGGAACAACAATATATCGACAGAGTAGGCCCAACGCTACAAGTAGAGTAGTAATTTTGCCTGGTTTAAATAACCAAGTTACGCATCAGCTGATTTGGGAACGATTTGAGCAAGACACTCAAAGAGGCTAGATTTGATAAGAAGGCTCCTATCATCTGTGGGAACGGCATAGCTGATCATTACCTCCGCGATGTCGTTTAGAAAGTCGTTTTGAGCATCTTCTGTAAGGTGTGAGATGTAGTTTACAAATCCTTTTAGCCATGCAATGAGTGCTGCCTTATCAGTAAAACGTAGATCATCGTAGGTGACATTAAAGAATAACGGATGAAACCCATGCTGCTCTAAAAGCGTTATGTAGTCATCTCGTGTGTAGTAGACACGCTGTTTTTGAAAGGTGGGAAAATGTGGCGCCCACTTTTCTGTCTTTACAAGCTTTTCGCTTATGTTGCCAACACTTGTGCCATCAAGGCCAGGGCCAACGAAGAGAAGTGCTCCACCATCTTTTAA
>JAFEGT010000084.1 GCA_018239765.1 Verrucomicrobiota bacterium | reverse complement strand
CCGTGTGCGTGCCCGTGCCCGAATCCAAAAAAGGCTTAGCTGAATAACTGAAATAAGCGGGCACGGGCACGCACACGGGCACGAATCATTTTGTTAACGCCTTGTTTATTACGCCGCAAATATACTCCACATCCTCTTCCGTAAGGTCATAGTAGAGCGGAAGCGAGAGCGCCTGCTTGTAATAGCCTTCCATTTCGGGGTAATTATGGGCTATATCGCCAGAGACTTTAGCAACTGCCGGATGGCGATAGAGCGGAATATAGTGATACTGGCTGCCAACTCCCGCCTCATGGAGCTCTTTCATAAATTCGGTACGGCTTTTGCCAAGCGCTTCAAAATCTATCTGAACACACATCAGATGATAGCAGCTTCTTGCATCATAACTCTCATCAAAAAAGCGTACATTTTTTAGGCGATTACGATACCAAGAGACAATCTGGCGACGCTTTTGGGCAAAACTATCGAGTCTGTTGAGCTGCGATAATCCTAGGGCTGCCTGCATCTCGGTCATATGATAGTTACCAGTAATTTCCTTTACTTCGTAATACCATGGATCTGACGCGCTGCGTACAATGCCGCTATTACGTATCTGCAACAGTCTTTTATAGTAGCCTTCGTCATTCGTTGTGACACAGCCACCTTCAGCCGCTGTTATGGTTTTTATAGCATGAAAGCTAAAGACCGTCATATGGCTATGAGTACAGCTTCCAACGGGCGTGCCATCAGGATAGTTTGAGCCTATAGCATGGGCGGCATCTTCGATGATAACGTAGTCAGGGCCCTTTAAACTCTTATCTATTGCAGCCATATCGTGGGCAATACCAGCGAAGTGAACTGGCGCCAAAACTATGCGCCCTCTTGACATAGGCATAGATACATGCTCTTTTAGAGCTTCTACATCAAGGCTACCATTATTGCGATCGATATCAACAAAAAGTGGTTTTGCCCCAAGACGCATACCAGCAGCCACTGTTGCAATAAAGCTATTAGGTGTCGTTATAAAGCGATCAAAACTCGAAACATCAGCTGCCTGAAACGCGGCATAGAGGCCGGTTGTTGCTGAGGTAAAGGTTACTGCCCACTTTGCAGAAACTTTTTTTGCGAGCGCTTCTTCAAATGCTAATGTTTTTTCACCTCTCGTAATCAAACTTTGAGAAAGTGACTCTTTTACGGCTTCGATATCAGATTGGTCGATAGACTGACGGGCGTAGGGGAAAAATTTGCTCATAAATTCCTAGATAAAATCTCAGTAGAATAACATACTAAACCTACTCTATTTAGAAAAAGGGAAACTATGCAGACAGATTCCATATTTGATCTTCTTTTTGATAAACAGCGCGAAAAATACTTACATGAGATGCGAGACCTTTTTAGCAGGTTTATGCAAAGGCCAAAGCAGCTTAAGACTAACCTCTTTACAAGCTTTACTTCCTGGCCTGATAGCTCCTTTGAACCTCATCAGGCGCTCTTTAGCGGCAAAAAAAACGATGTTCAAGAAGGTGGCTACTTTCTTTCGGTACAAGGAGTTGGAATCTGCATAAATCCAAGCCAAAACTTTTTTGAGGAGCTGTGCCAAAGTGGCTTTTCTCTACACGATATCGATGTTGTCATCGCCACCAGCTCTCATGAACCGATTAAAGAAGCCATAAAAAACCTTCACAGCCTCGGTCGCGAATGCTCTCGCACCCTCATGTCTTACGGACAAGACCCGCACATTATACGCTATTTTCTCCACCCTGATCTTTATACGGCACTGTCAAGCCACTGTAGGCCGATTATACGGGAAGAAGTTGGGACAATCCTCTCACTTGAGACATTTACAAAGACTATCGAATGCCGCTCTCTTGCAGATGGCGTACAGCTCTTTTATTGCAATGCTGAAGGCAATAATCTGGCCATGCGTATCGACTGCCAAGATGAGGAAATTTCCTTTGGCCTCATCTCTTCTGGCGGTTTTAACGATTCAGTAGAAGAGCTCTTTTCCACATGCTCTATCATCGCATGCGGCATTGGCAACTGCTCAAGTGAAGACCTTGAAAAGCTACAGCTGCAAAAACAGTCACTTGGCTACTATGGCCTCTACAAACTGATCAAGAGCTCGTGCAACCTCGAAATTGTGCTTGTTTCAGAATTTGCCCGCTCTATGGGCGACTGCAGGCTTGAGCTTGTCAAAAAGCTGCGATCAGAGCTTGACTGCACAATTATTCCTATTGACTCGAGCTTTAGCCTACAGCTTGATGCACGCGTTATCGAAACTGAAAATGGCAGCTTTTCGACATGTAACGATGTACGAGTACTAAGACCCGATGGTGCATATGGCCGCCTTCTCTTTTTGGGAAGCGAGGACACGCTATAGGTGAATTTTTTTATCATCGTTAGGCTCCACAACTTAAGCTGCTGATTATTATGAAATTAAGAAATGGAGCCCTTTTGAACCGCTGTTATAAACCGTTATATTTCATGAACTTAAAGCGACCTCCTGAGAGGCGCGGTAACATATTCTTTTAGACAACCGACCGGAGATTTTGATTTGTTTCTGATTTTCAACACTTTGAGATTTAAAATAATTAATTTGGGACAAATACCTTGCAGCATGCCGTTTTCGATTGCTAATGTTCTGTCGTTTTCGAAAAAGCCAATTTTGGATGGAGTACTATGACAACATGCGAACGCGCGCCGCTTACTGAAGAGCTAGAGTCTCACTCAGCTTGGTCACAGTTTTTAGAATATGTGCGTACACGCTGCTCAACAACTGCTTTTGGCAACTGGCTTGAACCGATTGAGATAGTATCAGCCGATAGCAACGAGATCTCCCTTAGAATTCCAAATGTATTCTTTAAAGAATACCTGCTTACAAATTTTGGTAAGGAGCTTACCCTCTTTTTACCACTCAAAGCCTCTGGCGAGCCAAACATTACCTTTGTCATCGAGAAGCAGGAAAAAAAACCAAGACAGTCGGCCTCTGTAGTAACAAAACCACAAACAGAAGCTGAACCGACAAAACAGGGCGAAGATTTTTCATCGTTTGAGGTGCGTCTTAATGAAGCGTACCGGTTTCAGACTTTTATCGAAGGTCATTCTAACCAATTTGTAAAATCTGCAGCTTTTGGTGTCGCAAGCCGTCCTGGAGCATCCTACAACCCACTCTTTATCCATGGCGGTGTAGGTCTTGGTAAAACTCACCTTCTGCATAGTATCGGCCACTACATCAAAGAACATAACAAGAAACTCAAAGTACAGTGCATCACCACAGAAGGCTTTATCAATCAGCTTGTAGACTCGCTCAAAACCAAGTCTGTCGACCGCATGAAGCGCTTTTACCGCTCAAATATTGACGTTCTCTTAGTTGACGATATCCAGTTTTTACAAAACAGACAAAACTTCGAGGAGGAGTTCTGTAACACCTTTGAGACGCTGATTAACTCAGGAAAGCAGATCGTGATCACCTGCGATAAGCCGCCATCTCAACTTAAGCTATCTGAACGTATGATTGCCCGCATGGAATGGGGTCTTGTTGCCCATGTAGGCATGCCTGATCTAGAAACACGTGTGGCTATTTTGCAGCATAAAGCTGAACAGCGAGGCTTTTTACTTTCAAGCAACGTCGCCTTTCATATCGCAGAACATATCCACCAAAACATCCGCCAGCTAGAAGGCGCACTCAATCGCCTCAGTGCCTATGCAAAGCTGATGAATATTGCCATTACTGAAGATCTCGTAGAAAAAACCCTGCGGGATATGTTCCAACTTGCCCCGCGTGAGAAAATATCAATTGAAAATATCCTCAAAAGCGTGGCTACCGTCTTTCAGGTAAAAGCATCAGATCTAAAAAGTGCTACAAGAACTAAAGAGATTGCCATTCCAAGACAGGTTGCAATGTTCTTAGCAAAAGAGCTAATAAATGAATCTCTTGTGATGATTGGCGAATTTTTTGGCCGCACACACTCTACAGTGCTTCACGCCTGCAAAAGCATAGAAAAGGAGGTGCATGAAAACGAAACATTGAGACGTCAGGTGGAAATGGTGAAAAGGTCGCTACAGAGTCAGATATAAAAGCTCACTAGAGTTTCTGTAAGCCTTTTTCTCCGAGACCTGATGCTACGTAGGCAAGCTTGCGCACATCGACATACTCTTTTATAAGTGCCTCGCGAGCTTTGAGCTTTTCTGCCACTCTTGGATAGAGTTCTGGGTCAAAAGACGAAAACTCATCCTTGGCTAAAAACTCTACAGAGCTATGGAGGTTGGCTTGGCTGTCGGGAACCATCTAATTTACCCCTTTTTTTTTCTTATTAAACCATTTTTTTAAATTAATCTAGAAAAAAATGACTCCCCTTCTAGATTCATTCTCAAGTTTGCTCTTTCCCTCAAAGTGCCTTCACTGCAAAGAAGAGCTCTTTGAAACAAAAGAACTGTGCCAGCAGTGCCTCAATCAACTTGAATGGCTCGATCCTACGCTTTTTAAGGGTCACCTTGCTGCCTGCTTCGAATATGAGGGTGCCCTAAAAAGCCTCCTTCATGCGTTTAAATACAATGATAGGCCCTACCTTGCCAAAAGCCTCGCCGGCTTTATGCTGCTGCAGTATGCGCGTCTTGGCTGGGATATACCCGATCTCATCACCTACATCCCCCAAAGCTTTTTACGCGCTGCCACGCGCGGCTATAACCAAAGTGAACTACTTGCAGTAGAGCTTGGCGCTCTTTTGCAAATACCAGTGGTGGGACTTTTAAAGCGAAAATCGTTTACTCCATCGCAGACACAACTGGCTAAAGATGACCGTAAAGCCCTTCTTCAAGAGAGCTTTGAGCTACGTAGTACACATGACACCAAAGATAAGCACATTCTGCTGATTGATGATGTCTACACAACAGGCGCTACGATCAAATGTGCAACAAAGACTCTTGAGCAACTCCATCCACGAAGAGTGGATGCGTTTTGTCTGATGATGACAAATCCTGATCTGTGATACAAGAAGGTGAAAAAATGAGGTTTTACTATGGCAGTGGATTTTTTTACAAAATGCGACCAGTATGCACTACAACCAGCTGTAAGGGCATATACAGGATTGGAAAGTAAGTGGAATTCTCTTGAGCGGTCGTTTTCTATCTGGTCTGATAAACTTCCCGGAGCCTGGAGCGGGGTTGCTAAAAAGATTTTTCATTCCTTACCAATTGCAGCAGCCATTTTTATTACACCATTTTGGATGAATGCATTCATGGGTGCAGGCTTTTATGTTGCACATCTTGGCTACGGTCCATTTACTGATGCAACCTTCAACACAGCCTATACCGGAGCCTATGTTGGTTTAGCAGGAAAGGCTGTGGTAAATGTTGCTGAATTTCTTGGAAGCTGGAATCCAAAATATGCCATATATGCCACTGTGAACGGTGTAGCAAGTTATCTGCTTTTTCAAAACACAAACCTGCAAAAAATATAAACTTGCAGAAAGTAGTTGAAAAGTGTAGGATTCAAACCTGGGCGTGGAAGATGGCTTGTTGAGAATTTAACTTCGTCTTAACAGATCATTAATAGAGAACGTATATGAATATATCGTGAAAGACACGCACTGGAGAAGATTTTTTTAACCCTAAGGGAGATATAACATGTTTACATCAGCTATAAACACAGTAAAAGAAACTCTAAGCAGCACCGCGACCGTCGTTGCTGACAGAGCAACAGCTGCCGTAAGGTATGCAGGCAGAACCGTTGAAAATCTTACAAACAAAGTTCTTGGCGAAACAGGCGGCAAAATCGCACGTGCTGTTGCCTACAGCCTTCCTGCTGCTGTAGCGTATACAGTTGTTCCAACATATGTAAAGGGCCTAGCTCTTGCTACATATCTTGCAGCTCACGTTGTATATGACATTGCAGCTAAAGGCGACTTGCCACTTAGCAAAAACCTCTACAGCATGATCACAACAGGCGTTGGCGTATCACACCTCTACATGGCAGCCCGCGAAGCTATGAAAGCTGTTGCTAAGCAAGCTGTAAACCCAGTTGTAGCTACACTTGTTCACGTAGGTGTTGCAAGCTTTATGATCTCGAAAGCTGTAAAAGCTCCAGTGCCAACTTTTGGTTCATACGGTGTTGAGCCAACAAAAGCTCAAGAAGGCGAAACTCCCTTCGTAGCAACATCTGAAGTTGCTGCTAAGTAATCTCATCACAAGTGCCAATGCCTAAGAATTAGGTGTTGGCGCTTTCTCTATAAGCTCAACCAAAAGACTGTTCCCCTGCCCCTGCCCGTGCCCTTGCCCTTGCCCTTGCCCCTGCCCTTGCCCGGAATATTTCAAGTTTATTCCTTATTAGAACCCTCTTGAGGGCGACATAGTAACGACCTCAAAGGGGCTTTAGTGGAATGAAATTTAAATATTCCGGGCAGGGGCAAGGGCACGGGCAGGGGCAGGGATGTTATTCACCTACACTCTCATTTTAAACAACCAACCATCAGACTCAGGCTTTTTATTGAGTAGGCTAATGTCACGTTGTAGTGCTTCATTTACGGCAATGATTGTGCCGGAAACAGGAGACTCAATGTCAACAGCAGCTTTTGTCGATTCGACGATGCAGACACAGGTGCCCTTTTCTACGCTTTTATCAATCTTGGGTAGCTCCACATAGACAATATCGCCGATCTCGCTTACAGCGGCCGTTGTAATGCCTACAGTTGCAACACCATCTACTGTCTCTACCCATTCATGGGTGTCGGTATATTCTCTCATTGCAGCCTCACAGTTGTCCAGAGACATGGCATTGTGTCAACTCTTGTATGTTCATATGCCATGCTAAAGTTTTGTACAGCACCATCGCTACGTTGAATGCGATAGGAAAAACCAAGCGATACGCCTTTTTGAGGATCATAGCCTACAAGACACTCTTTTGGAATGAAAAGCGAGGCCGTATAGCCTTTTCTATTCACTGTAGTCGAGCATTCCAAAAGATCTTCGTCGCAAAGAGGGTGGGTATCTTCGGTGCGAAAACGGGTACGCTCCCCTGCAATATGGCCTTCAAAGCGTTCTGGTAAAAAATAAAAATGGTGACAAAATCGATGAGTTGTTTTGCTCGCCGTCATCGGACGGGTGTCGACAAAGAGTTCTATACAATCACCCTGGCGTATATCTGGATAGTGAACTTGTATAGGCCCCTCGAGAGGAACTTCTACTTTAAAAAGAAGACCCGCTGCCTGCCAAGCAAGATAGGCTTTGGCAAAAGGTTCTTGGCCAAACTGCTCACATAAGTCAGGCAAGAGATGTTTTTTGGAAATTTCTTTACCTTCGAAGCAATCGACTTCTTTTGAAAAAAAGAAGTCGATTGGAGCAATCACATCATACTCATCCATTGCTGGATTTTGTGCTGTTTTCAAGGTTGTAGGCACCTTTCTTCTGCATATCTGCCAGAATGTTTTCAGCATACTGAACAACAGCTGCACGTCCGAGCATATCGCGCTCATCAAATACTTTTGTGCGGATAAGTTCATTGGACGACAAAAAGCCCTTACTTACTACAGTAAAGAAGCAAGCACCACTATTTTGATAGGATGTAAGAGGTGAAAAACTCTCTTTTTCAAGGCTAAAGGCGATTTCAGGGTTTACTGCATAGTTTGGTCCTGAACGCACCACGCGCTCACGTGACTTCACAAGAGCAAACTGATTCTTTTCAGCTGTAGCATCGGGCCATTCTTCACCCTTTGCAAGCTTCTCTTTTGCTATTTGAGACTCTTCCTGCACGTATGGAAGCAGGCTTATTGCAAGTATTGCCTCCTGACGATTTGACCAATCAGTAAAGTTAGGCATTCTCTGCTTATATACCTGCATTTCGTGGTCAAGAGAGCGGAAAAGGTCTTCAAAGTAGTATTCGCCCACCTGGTCTTTTACATCTTTAAATGGCTTCCATTCTCCATTCTCTTTCAAAAATAGTGATGGCTCTTTTGAACGGATACGTGAGTAGCTTGACTCAAGCACCTTGTTTAAAAGTTTACTCATCGTTCCATCTTCTTGTGCTTCACTAAAGGTGAGCACTCTTTCTGGCTTAGAACGGTCTAGAAGCTCGAGCTGCACGTAGTGCACATTATCTTGTGTAAGCATAGCAAGATCTGGGCTCTGTTCATTTAAAGGAGCCTTATCAAGAAGTGTAATAAGCTGTAGTGTGTTTTTAAAGCCTTCAAATGGCACATCACCACCCTGCTCGCGCAAGGTAATTTCCTTTTCTTCAACTGGCGCCTCATGTAATGCAAGAGCGAGCCATTCAGGATGAGCTTCTACAATCTTTTGGCGGCTGTAGGTGTCAATTTGAGCTTTTCTTGCAGGATCCAATCCATCAAGCAGCTTTAAGCGTGCATCTCGGGTTGAATCGTCCTTTTTAGCAAGCTCAGGGTAGCGCTCTTTAAGTTGTGCCCAGTTTTTGTCCTCGACCTGCCATTGATTGGTTGCTTTTACACCAACTTTCGTTTCAAGGGACTCTTTATTCACTTTTGCAGCCTTAACAAGGTAGGTACGCTCAACCAGTTCTGGATAGGCCTTTTTTACCTGCTGAGCTGATGCCAGCACTGTTGGAAGTGCGAGCGACTTTGCATTTTTTGAGTTCTCTTGCGCAGGACGCACAGCAGTTAAATAGAGTGCAAATTGCTGCAGATCGCGCATCGAAGCAAAACGAAGTGCCTCTGGAAGCTGGTAGAGATCAATATCCACGTATTCATTTAGGTGGTGGAAAAAGTCTTTGTAACTTGATGTGTCAACAAGTACTGAATCTGCATTTTCAAAGAAGAGCGTGCGGAAGAGCAAAATATCTGTCCAGAGCTTTACAGCACGGCTTTGGTCTATGCCTAAACGGCGTAATTGATCTTGAAAGAACTCACCTACATTTTGAGCAGCTGTAGCACCCTGTGCTTTCAGCTCTCTAAATGATTCTTCAGCATTGCGATAGAGAGAACCAATCGCCTCTTCACGCGTAATTGTAAAGCCTTTTTGCTCTGCAATTTTGGCGCTGTTAATAATAAATTGTGCGCATAATTCTACGAAATGACGACCAAACCAGTCTTGAGTGCTGTGGTAGCCAAAGAGCGAAAGATCCGCATGCATAAGATTAGGATCTTGAGGCAACCATTTATGTGAAGATTCTTGATAGCGTAAAAACTGTTTGAGATATGGCGCTGGGAAGTTTCTTTCTGCAACAAAAAGGTTTACACGTGCGTTAAAAGCATCTTTTGTCTTGGCATTGTCAGCACTGCGCAAAAGATCAAAGTTTGACTTCACATCCGGTGCATAGTAGGTCCAGATCTGTTCTGATGTTAAAAATGGTGCTTTAGGATGTACGTAGGGCTTGTAGCGCTTTTCACGATCGAGCCTTGCTTGCTGTTCTTCGCCAATTTCAGGCAAATAAGGAGTTGCAATAACCTGTGCAAGACCACTTTCTAAAATATCTGCAGCTAGCACACCATCGTTAAGAGCATTGCCTGAGCCGCCTCCAGAAAAGAGATAGTCGTGTGAGTCGCCTGTAAGAAAGGCTACCATATCATGCAGCTCAGATGAGCGCACTTTGGAGCCGTCTAGAGCAACAAATGCTACCTTATCATCTCGATCTCGGTCTGCAAAGGTCTGGAAAGTACCAAAGAATGAAAAAGAGATAACAATAACTACTGTGATGACGATAAAAAAACCGCGTTGGTATCGACGAAAAAATTCTAGCATAACATCCTCATGATAAGAGGTGCCATATTAGCAATTTTTCAAGATATATACAACACAGAAGAAAACCGTGCCCGTCTAGAGTGCCCGTGCCCATGCCCGAAATATTTCATTTTTATTCCGATAAAGCCCCTTTAGGGGCGATATTATGTCGCCCTCAAGAGGGCTCTAAAGGAATAAACTTAAAATATTTCGGGCACGGGCACTCTAGACGGGCACGATTGTAATTTGAAGCTATGCTTAAAAAAAAAGGACAAGCAGCCCGAAGGCTGCTTGTCCTTTTGTTGTGCGAACAACTAATTTATATTAGTCTACGCAAGGTACTACAGCATCACCAATTACACCAGATGCTGGGCAGGTGTCGCCACCCGCTACAGTACTTGGTCTGCATGTTTGAGCTGTTGGCGGACATGTCGTTACGTCTACGCACATTGAGACGAGCGGACATGCTTCAGCACCATCTTGGAGTACTCCACCGTTGCCCACGAATGAACATCCAGTTACTGGATCATACTCAAAGCATGAACCAACTGGGCCGCTGAAGTTACCACAGAAGAATGTGTTGAAGAAGCCAGTTAAGAACAGGCTGTTACACTGTGGTCCACCACCTTCTACACCATTAGCGTAATCCCAGAGAGCTGTACCTGTTACAGTTACATTATCAAGGATTTCGCAGTATGATACAAAGCCGTAGTAGTGCAGTGTAAGTGAATTGTCAAAGCGAGTTCTTTCAGCAACAACGAGGTCGCTGTTTGGCGCTTGTACAAAACCGTGAATACGTGACTTGTACAGATAGAGCATCGCAATACCTGTAACATTGAGGTCACCAAACACTTCAGCATTCAAGTGAAGTTCACCAGGAAGGCATGTTGCATTCTGGTAGATCACTTGTGAAGCTAAGCAAAGGTCGCATTCGTTAGCAAAGCAGAGGCTAGGATCAAGTTCAGCTTGTAGAGATACTACAGGCTCAGCTTTCTTTCCAAGGCCCATAAAATCAAAGAAGCCTTTTTCGACTTTCTTTTTGCCTTTTACTTTTGCCTTCTTCGCTTTTGATTTCTTCACTTTTTTGACGTCCGCTTTTTTCACCTTAGCATTTTTCGCTTTGGCATTCTTTACTTTGCCGGCAACGCGATGTGCTGATGATGAATCAAAGCTGCTTGGATAGTCGCCACGTGAGAAGTGTGTGGTGTCAGAGCTATGGCTATAGCTATCTGTACTTCCAGAGCTATTACGATGGATTCTCGCAGAAGATTTATGCATAGTGCCATGATCCTTACCTACATGCATATGTGCTGAGCTCTTGCTTGCCCATGTGCTGCCAGAATCTGTAAACAGAATGCTAGAATCTGAATGCTTTCTACGTGTGCTGCTCTCATCATGATGTGTTACATCACTTGAGCTATTTCTTCTTGAAAACTCGCTATTTGAAGCGCGGTTTGAAGAAGAATGGTAGTGTGTCATATCTCCATTGCTATGTACACGTACGCCATCGCTTGAGTGGTGACGATAGTGCACACCATCTGTTGTTGTCGATGATGAATGTGATGTATGAGTTGATGCAGAGCATGAATCATCGCCACATGCACTTGATGATATGTTTACAGAACCGCTAATGCGAAACTTATTCGCATATGACTGGTATGGTGTAATTGCATCAGCAAGAGTATTCATTGTAGTGATTGTCAATGTCGGACGTACGCCGCTATTTACATCACACACTGTAGGTGCCCAGTTGATGCTTACGCGTGAATCATCACCTTCTGGCTGACAAGCGCAGGAAGTAAAGTCACCGATGCTGACTGGACCTAGGCCAATTAAGTTAATCTTTGTTGGGCCTGCAATGCTGATCACTGCATCTTCATCGCTATCGCCGAGGTTGTAGCAACCAGCAGCAATCAAAATGTTGATTGTACGGCAGTTTCTGCAGCTTGTGCAGTTAACAAAGCGAGCTTTGTCCACCGCGCGCTGAATTGATGAGAATGGAGCGCCAATAGAACCTGTCTGTTCGTGTGCTGGCAATGTTGTGCAAGTATCTACAAAGATATCGCAGCAAAGAGGATTGAGATCAGCAGATTTGCCATCTCTTCCTGGAATACCTGGATCACCTTTGCAACCTGGCTTACCGCGCTTACCTTCTGGGCCACGATGTCCATGTTCACCTTTTTCACCTTGAGGGCCTCTTTCACCACGTGGACCTTGTGGGCCTTGTGGACCTTGCGGACCTTGTGGACCTGCTGGACCTCTTTCACCTGCTGGGCCTTGTGGACCTTGCGGACCTGTTGCACCTCTGTCACCTTTTGGACCTTGTGGGCCTTCTGGACCTTGCTCACCTGGCTCACCCTGTGGGCCTTGAGGGCCAGGGATACCTTGAATACCTTGAAGACCTTGTAGGCCTCGGCAGCCGCATGGGCCTCTTTTTCCTCTTGGACCGCGCTTACCTGTATCGCTACTATTGCTTCCTTTCGAAATCACACCAGGGCGATTAAGTGAAAAGTCCAGTAGATCTGCATTAGCTGCAGCTACTGTACCAACACATAGCTGCATACAGGCAGCTAAAAATGTCGCTGTACAGACTTTCTTAAACATATTTTCCTCCGTTTACATTGCTCGTTGCACTTTGGTCCCTAAGTTTTTTAGGCAAATAAAAAAACCAATTGCATTCCTTAAACGTATAAACGAAATGAAAATGTGTCAATAAAAAAACGTGCTATTAATTTAATTTTTTAGAAAAAATCTTGTTCAGGTAGGTCTCAGCAACCTTTTTCGATAGTAGAAAAAAAATCAGATAAAGTTGCTTGAAGCTGATGTCGAAATGTTTCAGGAACAGAATCGTTAAAAATCGACCCCGTAAAGGCCTGCAATTTTGGCACAACAGTTTCAGGATTAATTAGATCAGATGAAATTCTTTGCCAATTAGGTTCGAGTAAAAAGAGTGAACATTGATGAATGCAGGCTTTCTTATTTTTGCGCTGGGCAGCACCAGCTACCTTTTTTTGACGAGCAATAAGATCATACGTTGTGGGATTTGCCATGCAGAGCTGATCGATTGTGCCATCTACAGCTGCTTGTTGAAGACAAATATCACACGAAGGCACAAGAGCATTAATCGCCTTAACTAACTGACTGTTAATTATTTGATAACGTCTAAGTGTCGGCAGCTTTGCTAGGGGATGGTCAATTGGCAAAGCCAAAGTGAACGAAAAATCTTCCTCATGAAAAATAAGCCCCCCTCCTGTCGGACGACGAGCACTATTTTCTGAAACTGAATGTAACCAGTCTTTAGGTTCAATAAAATGGCCATAGGTCACTGCATCAGGCATAAACTGATAAAAATGGAGTATCGGCTGATCGATGCCTTCTAAAAAATCAGCATCCCGCAACATATGGGCTTTTGCCATATTTATGCCGCTATCAATAACCTTCATCGTAGTAACGTCGGATGCCACTGTTCTTGCAATCTATCGCCAAAGACATAGCCAAGCTTTTTGAGATCGTGTGTATGTGGATCATTTGGCTGAAGGATATATTGAGCTCGCTCATCTGCCCAGCCAATCAAAAAGTAACGCGCATCTGGCTTTAATGGCACAGTTGTTATGTCTACTGTTGGCGTGGTAAAGATGGCATGATCTGAATCTACCTCTAAAAAGAGTAGGCACACAAGGCCATTAATGCAAAATTCAGTACCGCCTGTGTACAGTTGATCAAAGCCGAAGCGCAGAAACTTACCATGAGTAAGACCCGCAGCAAGTTTTGCTAGGCGCCTTGAGTGTGTAATAGCCTTAATCTGATCTGATTTGAACGAAAGATTGCGACCGGGCTTTATCGCAGTCTGCAACGCCTTCTGTTCTAGGGGCGTAAGCAGCCCATCAAACTCGATGTACTTCTTCTGTTCAAAAAAGAACTGCTGATCTCTTGATATACTGTATTTCATGTTTCACTTTTTTATCTCATATTGTACCCTTAAGTCCTATGAAGTTCCAAGAGCTTTTTTCACATACCGGCGCAATTGAAGAGCGGCTGGGCTATAGTTTTTCTGATTCGAAGCTCCTTATACGAGCATTTATTCACCGATCTTTCTTAAATGAACACAAGGAGCTCGCCTGTCAGGATAATGAAAGACTTGAATTTTTAGGAGACTCTGTACTAAATTTTTTAGTTGCAGAATACCTCTTTAGAATTCTTCCCGATGTTCCAGAAGGCAAACTCTCATCGCTCAGAGCTCACGCAGTATCAAGTAGCGCCTGCACCCGCTATTTCGAAAAGCTCAAGCTACATGAATTTATGCTCATAGGCCGCGGTGAAGAAATTCAGGCGGGTAAAGGCGGCAGAAGCTCTATTGTCGCCGACATGTTTGAAGCACTTCTTGGAGCCATCTATCTTGATGGCGGTCTCGACAAAGCTCGTGCCTTCTTTATGGGCCATTTTCAGACGATTCTCGACGAAACAAGCCAGATGCCTGACCAAAACTGGAAGGCCCTCTTACAAGAATATACCCAAAAAACATGGCAAAAAATACCGCTCTACAAGGTTTTAGAAGAATCTGGCCCAGACCATGAACGCTCGTTTATAATTGGAGTATATATAGATCAGGACTGTATTGGCCAGGGATCAGGATCTAATAAAAAAGAAGCTGAGCGAAAAGCGGCCCAATCTGCCTTAGAACATATACGAGAAACGCCATGAAAGTAAAAAGCGCCTGGTACTGCTCCGGCTGTGGGCATAAACAGCTTCGATGGGCAGGCCAATGCCCTAGCTGCCACGAATGGAACACCCTTTCTGAAGAGCTAGAGACCCCACAACATTCTTCACGAGCAACACTTGCTCCGCTGAAACCAAAAGCAGGGCCCGTAGCCTTAAAAGATATTGTCATTGGCAAAACTGCACGTACCTCTTCGGGACTTACTGAATTTGATCGCTGCGTAGGCGGAGGCCTTGTAGCAGGCTCTCTTACCTTAATAGGCGGTGACCCTGGTATTGGCAAATCGACACTCAGTCTTCAAATCGCCTCAAGCTTTGCTCTTGCCGGGCAGGTTGTACTGTACATATGCGGTGAAGAATCCTTAGAGCAGACATCGATGCGTGCAAAGAGACTTGGTATTACAGCAGACAACGTTCTCTTTTTGAATGAAACAGACACATCTATCATCACCCGCTATATAGATGAGGTGCAGCCCTCACTCGTGGTTATTGACTCTATACAGATTATGTATAAGCCAGAAATACCCTCTGCGCCAGGAACAGTATCTCAAGTAAGAGAATGCGCAAGCCTCTTTATGCAAATAGCAAAAAGCCGAGATGTGAGCATTTTACTTATTGGACACGTGACAAAATCGGGAGATATTGCAGGCCCTCGTGTGTTAGAGCACCTAGTGGACACTGTTTTATATTTTGAAGGCGATAAAGAGCAGCA
>JAFEGT010000083.1 GCA_018239765.1 Verrucomicrobiota bacterium | reverse complement strand
GCGGGCACGGGCACGCGCACGGGCACGTACCCACTTCTTCGTTCACGTTGTGTATATCTTGTTTAGGTGACGATATCCACAATGGTTTTGTCCTTAAGATAGGCAGAAAGTTGTGATGCAAACAGCCCGCGAAATCCATATGGCATAATGGTTTCACGCTCAAGCTGTTTCTTCAAGTCAACGTCGCTTCTTTTGCCTTGTGCAAAGGACCAGAGCATCTTCTTCATTCGATCGTTTGTTTTTGGGTCGATAACAAAGTTGTACAGACGGTCGCTTAAAGAAAAACGCATAGCAAAGTAGGTAACGGTTTTAAGAATCGCCGTCTTAATCCATTTAAAAGGCCACCAGAGGTTTTCTTTTTCTACGGCAAGCTCTACATTTCGCATTGCAGCCTCACGGCTATAACGCTTAAAACAGCTTTCGGCAATTTTTGCATTATATTCACCATGACGCATATCTTCGATCTGCTGCTGACGTTTGCCGATAAGCACTTTATCATCTGTGGTAAATGGAATAATGCGCTCTACAGCAAACATAAGGCGCTTGTTTGGATCAGAGAGTTCAGTAACAAGCTTTGTTAACGACTCACGGGCTTTATCCCACACAGCATCCTGTGCTACTGCTGGCACAAGAAGGCCTGTTTTTCCCTCTGGAAAGGCAGCTTTAAGGAGCGCGTCTGCAATAGCACCCTCTTTTGGCAGCTCTTCAGCATCCAAAGAGGCCGACAGTGCTTGCGCTATAAAGTTAGGGTCTAAAAATCCGCGAGCTTCAAGGTTACGCGTGATCTGGCCAACAGTGGCTTCGACTATAGGATGATCGATCTGTGTGCTAATGATGGTGCGTTCTAGTTCACGGGGTGCGCCTTGATATCCTGCAAGACCCCGCTTTGTAGCTGTTGGTTCTGTAAAGGAAAGTAGCGACTTTTTCACAAAGGCAACCGCACGTGGATCTACTGGTTTTGAACATTCTGCAGCAATGCGTTCTTTTGTCTCCTCAACCTGTTTTGCATAGGGATCAAAAAACCACTTCATCAACTTTTCGTGTGTGACTGCATTCTTTAAAAAGGTAGGCAACAATGACTTCAGCTTCTGTTCTGGGAGTATTGTTTTAAAGCTTGGATTAGAGAGCACTTCAGCTAGTCGCTCTTCGATCGTCTGGCCGAGCTTTGGTGTAAGAGCCTCTTCAAGTAGAATATAGACTATGTTATGGAGCGCTGTCTTTACGATTGGGCCTAGCTTTGGATCAAGGACACAGGCTTTTAACAGGTCGTCGATGAAAGGCGGCAGGTCGTCAGTAAGTCTCACGGCTGCACGCTTGTCGAGGCTTTCATCAAGGTTTGTTATGAGCTCTTCTACAAATGGTTTCATGCCTGGAAGGTCATAGAGGTACTCTTTTGCTCGCTTACCATCGGCAAGCACGCAACTTACGCTCTCTTTTATCTGGCGGATCATATCGGCAAGTTCTTGCTCTGCTACTTTTGAAATCAGAAGCTTTGCAAGGGGAGTGTCGAGTGCTTCTTGCGGGATGGCCATTTCGATAAGCATTTTAGAGGTTTTTAGGGGATCATCATGCTGGTAGCTCTTCATAAGCTCATTAATTTTTGGCACAAGAGTCTCTTTTTCAGAAAGCAGCTTACCCATAACTGTGTAGACAACACGCTTTATCAACGTGTTTCTGATGTCAGCGACTTTTGAAGAGTTGTTAGAGCAGCATTCCTTAAGAAAGTTATCCAAAAGTATTGGAAGGGTAGAATTAAGAGGTTTATCCTCTTTTGCAAGATCTTGAAGCAGCTCTATGATGTTTGCTGTGCATTTGCTATCTATATAGGCTGTAAGGCCCTCTTCTTTTGCTACGAGATCTATGCCCTTCTGTTCTTCATTTTGCAGTACAACTTGTGTGGCGTGAACAGTCTCATAGATGGATGTGGCAAAGTTTGCTGCCATATCTTTTGTTAAGACGCTCTGTAAAAATTCAGGTATGCGCTTAGCCCATTCTTCATCGCTGTAGAGCGTATCAAGTGCTTTGCGCGCTGTTACCCAGTAGGCAAGCTGTTTTTTATCGGCCACATCTTTACCTGTAGCGTGTTTATAGGCGGCAATTGTTTCTTCAGCTATCGCCAGTTCTTTATTGGCATTGAGGGTCAAGAAGAGCTCTTGTGCCTGTTCGGCAATAGGGCCAAAAAGGTCAAAGAGCTTGCCTCCAGGAACATCAGGAGTTGTTTTAAAGAGAAATCCAATGGCACCCAAATAGATGTTGGTGGAAAATCGCATAAGAAGCTCCTTTTGGCCTTGGTCTTTTGTCGTGAAGAGCTTACGTGTGACTTCTTCAATCCATGTTTTTTTCTTGGATGCAGGCGAGTTAAAATACTCATTCATCTGTTTAAAGAGGTAGCCTTGTAAATCAAGAAGGCCGCTATCTGAATCACTTGCAAGCTGCTTCATCGCTTGAGAGTAGTCATAGGCGTCTTTTATGTAGTCGTAGGAGAATTGCGCGAGAATTTTATCCAGTTTAAATGGGGCAAACTCTTTTGGTATAAGCTGGTTCAGTAATGCTGGCGGTAGCAGTATCTCAATTAGCTTGTCGGCAGTCTCTTCGAGCGAGCCACTTTCAAAGCCTTGTTCTGCAATGGTAGCACACTGAAGTAGTAGCTCTGCGGCACGTTTTTGAGAGCTCTTCTTGTCTTTTGGATTAAGATGGTAGGCAAAAATAGCCTCTACAATTTTTGGGAGGGCATCATCTACGAGCCTTTTTAAGCCGAGGGTTGCAACATAACTGCTTGCCTTTTTGGTGATTGTGGCGAGCATGTTTTTAAGTTCTGGAACCTCTAGCTTGACGTTAAGTGCTTGCAGTTTCTTGTTTTGATCAGAAAGCCCCTGCAGATAGTTTTTGAGGGTGTCGACAAGCCCCTCATAGAAGCCAAGATTTTTAAGCGATGGCGGCAAAAGACTCGTAAAGAGCTCTTTTGATAGTACCTTGCCGAGAATAGTTCGAGAGGCTTCTTTAAGGTCAGTTCTTTCAGTAATTGCCTTTTGGCCCTCTGTCAAGATCATGTCGAGGATATCCCCGATAGCAGTTTTGGGATCTTTTTCGCCAACGGCTTCTTTAATGATGATTGCTATAAGGTATCTAAAGGGTGTGTCAAGGCCTTCGAATCCGGCAATGCCTTGGCAGATCAGCTCGTTGATAAATGGAAATTTCGTGGGCTGAAATGTTTTGTTAGCGGCCTTTGTTGCTAAGACCTGATTTGCATAGGTGAGGCCTTTATCAACCCATTTGGTTATTTCGTTACCTTCAAGGGCTTGGAGTGCTTGCGAGCCCTTTTGTTCGATTGCATTAAATTGTGAGATGCCTTCAACAAGGTAGGGCGCTAAAAAGGTATAGATTTGGTTGATGACGGTCTCTGCTGAGATAAACTGTGGAAGCAAAGGAGCAATTTTTTCTGGCTGAAGCTCGTGAGCTAATATTCGCTCCAGACTTGCGCGTGCTATGAGGATATTGGCATCTTTTACTTGCGGCAAGATTTCTTTGGCCTTTGCTGCAATGTTGGTTACAAATTCAACTCTGCGCTCTTGGGGCGTTTGGTCGGGCTTGCAGCTAAAGAGGCTGTTGTAGACGCTGTGTAGACTCGATCGTACAAAACCGAGAAACCATGTACGGGCTTTATCGAAAAGTTCTTTATCTTCTGGGCGCGCAAACTGACCTCTCTGTACGCGGCTAAAGAACTTGTTAATGGCTCTGTTAGACTCTTCACTCAGCTTAGGAAAGCTCACGGTGATTGAGTCATTTTCTTGGCCTGCTTTGTCGAGTTGCTCAATAATTGCATCAATGAGCGGGGCGACGGCTTCATCTGTTTTAACAGGGGGAGCTTTAAAGATAGATTCTAAATGGGTTGCAAAAAGAGCGGTGAGTCCATCCCAGGTTAAATCTTGATCGCTCCCGAGCTGGCGGCTTGCAAGCCAATGTGCGATAGCGTTACCCCCAAGAAGCTTACGCAGGAGCAGGGGAAGTTTTTCGTCATTCGGGCCTTTGGGAAAGGCTGTGTTGAGAAGCTTTTGGGCTATGTTTTTATAGTGGGTGTGGTTATCGAGTGTTGGGTGGGCTTCATATTCATCAACAACCTTTTTGATAATGGTAGCGAAGAAGTGGTCGGTCAGTTCTTCATCCGATATGTTTTCTTCGTTAAGACCTTCAGTGGCAAAGCTGCTAAAGACATGATTCATCAGATCGTTCATGGCGGACTGAATCTCTTCCTGGCCATTTTGAACAAATGTGCTTTTTGATCCCTCGAGTATGGTGCGGCTCATTGCATTTGAGATATCTGTTATTAATTTGCCGCAGTTTGAGTTTTGAATGCGGACTGATCGCTCGATTGGTTCATGCGAGGTTGCCCAGGCTACAACGGCCTTTGTCATTCTATTGCCAATTCTTCCAAAAAAACCCGGTTCTGTAGATTGTACTGGTTGCATAATTTCCTCTTAATTGCGGTAACTAGTATCGCAGTAATTATCATTAAATTAAAGTTAAGATATTATTAAGAAAGGTGTATACTAGAGTTGGAGGTGGGTTATGACGCCTGTTCACGGTCCTAGAGATGTCCTTTCTCCTATGAGACATGAGTCAAAACGAGCCCTAACCTTAGAGAATAAGGTAGATCAGGCAGCAGGGCACTTTTTTATACCTCAAGCCCCTGGGCAAATGCCAGAATCGCGCTCGGTCGAAAAGATCAAATCCGATATCAAAAAAACAAAAGAATTTATAGCCTCCGGCGGTAAAATTGAGACTTTTTCTGAGCAAATTGCCAAAAAAGCCCTTGAAATTTCCATTAAAAGCCGTGATCAGATTGCTACAAGCCAAGTCCCTAAAGAAGAGGAAAAGCTCTACCATCAGGTAGTTGTTAAACAGGCCCCTTTGGTTCATAGTAAGCAGCGCGTCGTTTCGAGGGTGCTACCTGTCCCACAACAGCTAGAAGTTCAGGCAAAGAGTGATCCAAAAAGCCAGCCTTACAGTAAACAAAAAGAGGTGAAGCAGTTTGAAGCCGCTATCGAAAAGGAAATCTTTGAAAAAACCTCAAAACATCGCCGTAAAGTAATAGAAACGGAAGTTCGTCAAGGTAAAGATGAGCGTATCAATAATAAAAATGAACAAGATAGGAATGAACAAGATAGGCAGGATCGGCTAAAGCCGGCAGGATAGGCAGGATCACAAACTCAGGAAAAAAGAGCTCACAGATCTGCTAGGGAATTGCCACCTGTTCTACATGTTGCACGCACTCTGGTAGTAGAATCATAAGAGCCATATAATCGCTATAGCCTACGGCACAGCCAAATTTATTCTCTCTATAGAATTCTACATGTGGGGGTATTTTTGGGGATAGGGTTAGGCCGCCTAGACTAAAACCCGCGGCGCGCACCTGCATAGACTCGCCCTTATCGTTTTTGGCATCCTTCCATTCGTTAGGTTTATCTGCATGAGCAGATTCCCATGTCTCCCATAATTTGCAGTGATCTGGATTTTGAGAATCAAAAATGCGGTAGCCTTCTTTGAAGGTTATTTGCATGACAAACAGGTCGCTGGTTATAGAATAGGTATTATGCGGATCAAAAAGGGCGCACCAGATCCCTATCCATTTGCCAAGGTATGGCCACTCTTGTGGTATTTCTTTGGAGACCTTATATTTTTCAAGTATGCGCTTTCCATATTCTGGATTTAGCTTATGATACACCCCGATCTGATTCAAGGAAGTAAGATCGCTAAATGTAGCGGCAGCTTCTTTCAATACTTTTTCTGTAGTTTCAAATAATTGCCCCCGCCATACATCATATGATTTTTTTAGCTCTTGCCAGTTTATAGTTGACTCTACAGATGTTGCTGCACTAATCATAGATACATATTCCTAAAATGTATTACCAGTATACTCTAAGAGGCTTTTTACATATATGGGAAGATGCTGTCCTAGAAAAGCACTGTGCGTGCCTAAAGGTTATTTACATAAACAAATTTTACGCACCTGACTGCAAAACAATGGCGCAAAATGCCTCATCTCAGCACAATTGCCTAATAAAATCATTGTTTAAAGCGGGTGTGATGAGAAAATTCGGGAATTCCGAAATTTCTACAAAACCCATAGAAAATGCTAGTATTAGGCTGGATTGATATTGACAATGTACAACCAGCGTTGTACAATAAGGGTATTGGATGAAGAAAAGGGATATAGAAAAAAAGATGGCGGAGCTTGGCTGGTGGTTTGATCATCATGGGGGCGAACATGATCGATGGACAAATGGCATTGATATGGAATCAGTTCCTCGCCATAGAGAAGTTAACGAAATGTTGGCTAAGAAAATTCTCCGTAATGTAAAAAATAATCCTCCAAAAAAGGAGAAGAAATAGTTATGGAATTTGAAGGTAAAATCTGGAAAAGCAGAAAAGACAAATATTGGCTTGTTGAGGTCCCTTCACTGGATGTAATGACGCAAGGAACCTCACAAAAAAATGCCATGCATATGATTGTAGATGCTGTTAAAGAGCTTTTAATGGGTTATTTTCCTAAGGAATCTATAGATCAGCTCGACATAGTTGTAATCGACCATAAGAAAGGTAAAATTGCAATTTCTGCAAACGACAGCAAACTGTTGCTTGCTCTTTCTTTGAGACGTCAGCGGACAAAAAGTGGTGCGACTGTTCGAGAGGTAGCTGAAAGACTAGGTTCAAAGTCGCCAAATAGCTATTCTTCCTATGAAAGAGGGGAAAAGAGTTTTTCTATTGATAGTTATGAGAAATTGATTACTGCTGTCAATCCAAAAGAACATCCTAGGTTAAGGATTGCATAAGTAAATAAAAAGGGCTGGATCTTGTGATTCGTACGATTCTGTTAGTCAAATCCTACGAATCACAGGATCCAGCCCATTTCCATAAGGAGACGCAATGCAAAAAGGTGTAAATACTACTGTTGATTTGCTGGAAGTGATTGATGCGATGGATATAGCTTCGGACACTATCAGATTTTTCGTTAACCTTAAAAATGGTCAAATCATTTCGCTTGTACAGGGTGAAAATTTTTCAGATCTTGAAGATGAAGAGATAGACGAAGATGAAGGTGACTGGATCCCTGAGCATTATCTTCCACTTCCAGATAGAGACGATGTAAATAAATATGAGATTATGCAGGATTTTTGTTATCAAGTTGACAACGATGACATGCAAGCAAATCTTCTGAATGCTATTTCCGGTACGGGTGCATTTGGCAGATTTAAAACAGCTGTCCATTGCTATGGCATTCAGGAGGACTGGTACGAATTTCTGAATGATCACCTAAAAGAAATGGCCATCCAATTTTGCGAAGTTCATGACTTAAAGTTCACGTACAATCCTCGCCAAAAAGCAGCAACAAGGCAAAAGTAACAAAATGAACGGGGCCGTGAACGGGGCCGTGCGTGCATTGTGCATAACGTAATCGAGAAATGTACAATGCACGCACTGCCAGCTTGACTCAGGCTATGTTTAAATAAAAAATGAACAGGATAGGCAGGATCGGCTA
>JAFEGT010000082.1 GCA_018239765.1 Verrucomicrobiota bacterium | reverse complement strand
AGGGGCAAGGGCAGGGGCAGGGGCAAGGGATGAGTTTTACAAAACCTCACGATCTCTTCTACTGTCTTGTAGACATTAAATCCTCAGATGCGCTACGTTGCAGTATATTTCATTAGGAATGTCTATGCAAACGTTTCAGTGGTTGTGTCAGCCTAAGGCTGAAGAGTTTATACTCAAAGTGCTCACTTCAGCTTCAGAAAAAAGCCATTTTTTACGATATCTCGAAAAAACACTCTACGAAAAAACCAGCACAAGGCTCTTGGATTGGGTCGACCATATTGAAGTAGGCTACTCAGATGAGCTTGCCCGTGAGCTTGATGAGGCTGGCTTTACCTCTGAAATAGCCACACCGCTTTATCGCGTATTTGCACATAATGGAGCAAAGCTGCCTCTTGTTGTTGTAAAAGACCAGTCACACCCATTTGTAGGGGTTGCGCTTGCGGTAGAGAGTATTGCAGACTTTTTGATGTGCCAGGGACTTTCATGCTGGATAGAAGGCTCTCCCTATTCACAATTTCGTAGAAGCTGCATAGCTAAGCAGCAGGGCGTTTTTGTCTATGTAGTAGAAAGGCGCGGCGTGCTTTCGATGGAGCCTATAGTGCTGCGTGAGGGCGAACTCGACAAAATCTTTCTTGCCTATGAAAAATGGCAGACCCGTTCACGCAATCAAAAAACAGATTCTGAAGAAGAAGAGGGCCTTTTGCAGGCAATAAGTCTTGCTGAAGAGATCGTAGAAAGTGTTGGACAGGGTATGGGCGCTTGGATTGTGCTTGATGTGGAGCGTCGCTTCTGGCAGTCCAAAAACCTCGCTGGCCAAACACAAAAGAATCGTCAAGACCATCTTGGACTCGGCTGGGCTAATCACGACCATCATACCTTTCGATCTTCAAGACAAAATTTCCGCTATCTTGTTCGGCTGTTTGAAATTTTAGGCTTTCACTGTCGTGAGCGCTTTTATGCCGGTGCTGAAGCTGGCTGGGGCGCACAGGTTATGGAACAAAAAGAGGCGCGTCTTGTGCTCTTTTTAGATGTAGATCTTTCACCCAAAGAGATTGATGGCGATTTTGCTCACACAACGCTTCCTGAACAGGCAGAGCTTGGTACAATAGGGCTCTGGTGCGCTCTACACGGTGAATCGATATTAAAAGCTGGCATGCACCATCTTGAGGCGCAGTTTGACTTTGATAAGCTTGAGCATGACCTCACTCAAAAGGGTATTGGCGTCATGGCGCCATTTACAAAGCTGCCACACCTTCGCCAGGCCTTTACTGAGGGCGAGCGTTGGGCTGTGGATGAAGAGCGAATTGAACGCCTTGTTACAAAGGGCTTTATCACAGCTGAGCAAGCTGCACGTTTTAAAGAACATGGAGCCATCGGCAGCCACCTCGAAAATCTTGAGCGCAAGCAGGGCTTTAAGGGCTTTAACCAGCGCAGTGTATCGGACATTATCCATCGCACTGATCCGCGGGGCGCCTAACCACAATTACTAAGGTTGAAGTCAGCAAATTCTAGGCTGCTTTTGGAGTTGTAGAAAGCGACAAGTGCATCGCGAAAGATTTTTGCGCGCGCTGGCAGGCCATTTTCGCAGTAGGTTTTTACCTGGTTGTAGACGGCCTCTTTAAACGCAAGGCTGTCTGTCTCTTTGCCATTTAAATTATCCACACTCACTCTAAAAGCGCTTTTTGCTGCCATTGAGAGGATCCATTCCATCGCCTGGGGCTTTACTTCTACAGTCTGAAAAAGAGTCTGTTCAGCTTCATTGCGCCCATCTGGCACATACCAGTAGCCAAAATCAACAAGCTTACGTCGGTTTTCGCCTGCTATCAACCAGTGTGAACATTCATGAAGGGCACTTGCAAAAAAGCCATGGGCAAAGATGAGGCTGCAGTGAGGGTTGTTTTCGTCTGCTGGAACATAGAGCGGCTCGTCGGTTCCTCGAACTAATTTGGTATTGTATTTTTCAAAAAAACAATTGTTAAAAATTGCAATCAAATCTTCAGCGTTGTGCATGCTACTCTCAGAATTTAATAAAATCGTACTTTGTTTAGCTATTTTTGTCTCGGTAAAAGTGCTGTTTGTAATCCGGGTTGAAATAAATTATTTCATTATGTATTATTATTGTTTATTTTGGAGGTTTTAATGAATATTACTGGTGTACATACAGTTAGTGATGAAGTAATTAATGTGCAGCCAACTAAGCCGATACGTAAGCCAAAAGAGATAGCTGTTACTACAATAATTAAGCCGATTTTAAATCCTGCCGCTCGACCTGCCGGAAGAAAGCCTAAAGCTGTTGTCCTAGATAAGGATACTCTAAGCTTGCAAAAGCTTGAAAAATATTTCTCAAGTAAAAGCCTAAACTTTACGCGTGCGGGAAAACTCGCAGGTGATCTTTTTGGGGTCTATCTGGCAGATGCGCTAAGTGAAGCTCATAAACAAGAACTGATGAGGCTCTTTAGTGAGGTCGCAGCTCAGCCAAGAGCGAAAATTGACAAAGAATTTTATGCTTTTATAAGAGGGGCGCTTACCTATCATACGCACCAGCAGAAAGATTACGACCCCACGGAGGTTGAACGTGGCTATAAAGAGGCGATTGCTTTAGGCGACGCTTTTAGCACGTACTATCTTGGAGAGTTTTACGATAACATAGATCGTTATCAGGAATCAGTTGATCAGTTTTTGGAATGCACCAGAAGATTTCCTCAAGAGCCATATGCCTATAGAGAGTTGGGTAAGTACTATAGACAAGGCTGGGATAATGTGCCTGCTGATCTCGAAAAAGCGAAAACCTGTTTTTTAGATGCTATCAGTAGGGGCTGTGAGGAATCTCTCTTTAACCTTGCCGATATGTTGGAAGACCTACCTGTTAGCACTACAGAACAGAGACAAGAGGTTATAAGTCTCTATAGAAGAGCTATCAACAAGGGTATTGCTGCTGCAGCCTTTAATCTTGGACTCATTTATCAAACTGGCTGGCATAAAACCCAAGCGGATGGCGTAAAACTTTTTAGCGATGCCCTTGTCGATATGAAAAAGGCTGAGCAATATTTTCGTCGTTCCTACAAGTTGGAACCGCAGGTCGACACCTTAGTCGCACTTGGTGAAACTCTTGCCCAAGATCCAGAGCGCACACAAGATGCTAAAAAGATCATCAAAGACCTAAGAGAGCAAGGATCAGAAGATAAAGCAGCTGAACTTGAACGAATTGTAAACTCTGTACCCGTGGATGAGGTAGTAATAATAAATATCCCCATAGAAACGGAAGAAGAGTAGATCTTTTTTGCCCCATTTTTCAGAAATAGCTGATTTGTGATACAAGCAAGAAAAGCAAAGGTATCTCAAAAAAGCTCTGAGGGGAAATGAAAAAGACGTTAATCACTATATTGCGCAATCGTAATACGCCTATTGAACAGTATAGACAAGCTGCAGATCAACTTGGCACCGTATTGGCCGTAGAATGTGATAGCCTCTTTCCTAAAGCCACACTATTTGTTGATACCCCATTAGCACGTACTCATGGGGTCTGTTTCAAACACGAGTTTGTCTTAGTCCCAATTTTACGATCAGGGCTTGCTCTTTTGCCGCCATTCATGCGTTTTCATCCGGGAGCCGGCATAGGCTTTATTGGCACCAGAAGAGATGAAAAAACCGCAATTCCAGAGCTCTACTACGCAAATCTACCCCCATTTACTCAGGATAATCCTATTTTGCTTCTAGACCCAATGATTGCTACAGGAGGAAGTGCGGCACTGGCAGTCAAAGTATTGAAAGATGCTGGAGCAGTAGAAAAACAGATAACCCTGATTTCCTTTATAGCTTCTCCAGAGGGCATAACGCGCTTTCAAAAGGATTGCCCGGAAGTGGGTCTAGTCGTTGCACAGGTAGATGAAGGACTCGATGAGCAAAAACGCATCCTACCAGGCCTTGGAGACTTTGGTGATCGCTATTTTGGCACAAACGATTAAATTAAAAAAAAAGTGCGTGTACATACTGATTGTGTTAAATTGTAATGTTTAATTAAGACCTGTGATTAGATTGCTATTTAACCATTACTATTTTATAATTGCAGGTTAACAAGGTGGGTATATGCAGCCAATTAGTAATTCTCCAAATACAGTTTCTCAAACATTTCTTGCCACGGTAAAGGCACATGGCGACAAGCTTGCCATCCGACACACAGTTCCAAAGAACATAGCACCAGAAGATGCACAAAACTTTTCAGAAAAATTCGATCAAGTAACCTACACTTGGCAAGAGTATTGTGATCAGGCTAGTGCCTTTGCAAAGGCACTTATTGCGAATGGCGTAAAGACTTCAAATAGGGCGGCTGTGACTATTCAGGGGGCTAATTCACCTAAGTGGCTTTTTGCTAATCTTGGGGCAATCTTAGCAAATGGTATTTCAGCAGGCGTGTATGCTACTAATAACCCAGAAATAAGCAAGCATTGTGTTACATCAAGCGGTGCAAAAGTCGTGGTAGTAGAAGATGAGGAGCAGCTTAAGAAGTATGTTGGGCTTGAATCTAAAGCTATTGCCTGTTTTGTCGTGTGGAATAAAGTGAAAAATGCGCCAAAAGGGCTTCCCGCAAAAGTGCTTTCTTGGGACAAGTTTTTGAAAACAGGAAAAAAGATCACGAACGAAAAGCTTGAAAGAAGGATGAACAAGCAAAAGATCGGTGATGTCTGCTCGCTTATCTATACAAGTGGCACCACAGGTATGCCAAAACCAGCAGCGCTTACACATAATAATCTTCTCTCTCCCGCTTCCACAACAGGCGCTGAATTTCACTTTAACGAAACTTTCCGCGGTATAAGCTATCTGCCATTTAGCCACATAGCTCCTCAGCAGCTTGATTTTATAGCGCCGTTGGCTTATGGCTCATCTATTGACATTGCCCCAAGAGATGCATTACAGGGAAGTAACCTGCGTCAGCATATTGTAGAAGCACGGCCTTCTTATTTTCTTGCAGTCCCTCGCGTATGGGAAAAGTTTAAAGAGGTAATGGATGCAAAACTTGCCACGGCTCCATTTCATAAGAGAGTGCTCTTTCAGGTGGCCTCGAGCGTTGGTAAAAAGGCAGCTGACATTGCCTCAATACCACCTGAACGACGAAGCTACTGGGATGCTCTTGTGGGTAGGGTGACAGGTGCAGTTGCTAAAGTCTTTGAATGGATTGTCTTTGCTCCTGTGAAAAAGGCGCTTGGCCTTGATGCATGTACTGTTGCTGCAAGTGGCGCAGGAGCCCTTGATCCAAGCGTCAGAAGCTTTTTTGCGGGTATGAACATAAAGATAATAGATTTTTATGGCATGAGCGAAACGAGTGGCCTTGTAACCTATGGAGGAAAGCCTCTTCCAGCAACAGAAATACGAATTGCTGAAGATGGTGAAATCCGTGTAAAGGGTCCACAGATATTCCAGCAGTATTGGAATAACGAAGCTGCGACAAGGGAGGCCTTTGATGAAGATGGCTTCTTACGTACGGGCGATATGGGTGCTCTTGACGCTGAAGGTCGCCTCTCCCTTACAGGTAGACTTAAAGAGATTCTTAAAACTTCTGGGGGTGAAAATATCCCTCCAGTGCGTATAGAGGGACGTCTACAGGCAGAATTATCCATCATTTCTCAGGCTATAGTCATTGGCGATAAGCGCAACTTCATAACCTGTCTTTTAACTCTTAAAACAGATCTAGGCACTAACGTCTTGACAAAAGAGGTGCAGGATGTGCTTAAAGGCCTCGGCTCTAAAGCGACAACTGTTGAAGAGGCTATGCAGGATGAACTTGTTAAGGAATACATAACGGCAGGCATCGGGCGTGCCAACAAACAAGCGGACTCCCAAGCTCAGCGCGTCCAGAAGTTTACGATCTTGCAGGAAGACTGCACAGTGGCAAATGGCCTTATGACACCGACACTTAAGCTGCGTCGTGCTGAAATTGCGAAGCGCTATGATAGTTTAATTAGCGCGATGTACGCTTAACAAGTACATAAAAGTCCAAAACGTAACTGCTCACTTTGATGCTATTATGTAGGCCTGACCTAGGGTGTTGATTTAAGGGCTTTGCCAAAGAATGGCTTTTATACAAAACTTGCCCTTGAGCGAAGCTCTCTGGAGTGTCGGTGCAGTAATGCACCGCTCTCATTTTTAACCGAGATTTTTTCATAAAAAGACTAGAGGCTAGAGAAAGGGGTGTGTTGCTTTGAATTTATCGAGGAGAAAGTTTGCGATGAAATTGAGAGCGGCGCATCTGCGCACGCACTCCAGGGAGCTAAAGCTCAAGAACAGATTTGTTACCGCATCCTTAGCATGAAAAAGCCCTTAAATCAACCCCCTAGGCCTGACCCTGTTTTTGACACCGTTTCTCTTGCTTATAGAGAATGATAGCTGATCTTGCCAGAAATGGGTGTGATTTTCCCGTTTTGACAAGTAGTGGGGACAAAAGGAAGTTTGTTATTGGCTGCATCGATTTTGGCTTTTATTAAGGCCTCATTTTTCGTAAGGCCTGTTGTCAGCAACAGGTAATTTTTTTGTGAGCTGTCATACATTACAATAGAAAACTGCTCTTTTAGAGTCTGTACAACAGTGATAAACAGTTCTTTGTAGGGTTTTAGAGTCATTCTGGCATGGTATCTTGCCATAAAACGAATCCATGCTTCATCTCTATCTTTAAGAAGAGTGGTTGTTTCTTCAGGACTTACTTCATAAGATGCCCATCCATATTCAGAATGAGGGCATACGGTAACAAATGTTGAGCTCATAAAGCCTTAATTAAAAAGTTGGCAAATATTGTAGCAAAAGATTCTAGCTTCATTTTGGAGATGATGTCAATTGGAGCATGAGCTCTTTAAGGCCTGGGTGAGAGATAATTTCTTGTAGGGTGGGGCGGAAGCGGTAGGTCCAGTTGCGATCAAGCACAAGGCCTGGAATGTTGATGCGGTCATCTTCTGGATCGGGCCAGGTGAGCTCTGTAAAGACGTCGAGATATTCCTGAAGCAGGTTTATATGATAGCTGCTGGCTGATGTGTGGCTTGCTTTAAGCACTGCTCTTCGCGTTTTTGGCGTAAGTAGGGGAGTGTAGGGGATGTCAATCGCTTTGCAAAATGCTTCAGCTTCAGCTGGAGCATTATCCCACCACATCTCTAATGGCTCAGAATCATGTGTGGATACTGTTGTCATGCTGAGTGGTGGATATTGGTCAGGTTTTATAAAGCTTTGATCTGTGTGCCAGTTTTTTTCCCAGCGCATAACCTTGGTTCCTGGTATGCCAAGACGACTCATGCATGTGCGTACATCGGGAGGTATATCACCAAGGTCTTCACCGATAGCCTGCATGCTGCAGGACTCAATCATCATACGCAAAATCTTTTCGCCCTGAGGGATCCACTCATCGCGATTTTCTGGTATAAAAAAGCCCTCTGTCGCTTTTTTGCCTTCAGGGATTGCCCAGATGCGAAAAAAACCAACGATGTGATCTAGCCTGTAGATGTGGTAGAGCTTTTCGGCTAATTGTAGACGCTCTTTCCACCAGCTGTAGCCTCTTTTTTCAAGAACATCCCAGCGATAAATCGGAAAGCCCCAGTTTTGTCCCTCTTGGGCATAGTAATCGGGCGGCGCCCCTGCTGAATAAGAAAGGTCAAAAAGTTCTGGATGCTGCCACACATCCGCTGAATCGCGGTTAATAAGGATCGGTATATCGCCCTTAAGCATAATGCCAGCCTCATCGGCGGCCTTTTTTACTTCGCCAAACTGCTCATAGCAGAGATACTGCACAAACTTATGATATTCAAGTTCCTCTTCAGGTAATGTTTTGGGGATGTTTTTCCATTCCCACCATGGAAGCTGGTTGTTGAGATCTTTGAGCACCTTGTAGCGAGCATAGCCATCGAGCCATTCTTGTTTCATAAATGCAGGGTTGGCAGATGAGCGATTTTCTTTAAAGTGGCGTCTGAGCAGCAACTCTTTGTCTTTGAGCACCTGATGATACTGCACGCGCTGTGAATCGTCCTGTTTGTAGGGAAGGCTTACGTATATGGGGTGAAGCGCCATAGCGCTATGGGCAGAGTAGGGGCTTGTATCATGGCCAGAGTCGTTAAGTGGTAGTAGCTGGATAACATCAAAGCCAACTTCCTTACACCA
>JAFEGT010000081.1 GCA_018239765.1 Verrucomicrobiota bacterium | reverse complement strand
GGCACTTGGGAGACGTCAGCTTTGTGCTCAAGTCGATGTCTATCCTCGTATCAGCGGTACCTTAACTCAGGTGTTAGTGAAAGAGGGCGAGTCTGGAAAAACGGGTGAGACGCTCTTTATCCTCGAGAATGAACCATGCGCAATAAAGCTTGCTCAGGCAAAAGCTGCACTTGCAAGTGCTCAGGCAACACTGAACGCTGCAAAAAAGAAGTATCAACGTTTTAAAACCCTTGCCGACAAAGAGCTTATATCAAGAAACGAATGGGACGAGATTGAAACAGACCTTCTTTTAGCAAAATCAGCGCTTGCGCTGAAAAAAGCAGCCTACCGTGAAGCTGAGCTCGACTTAGGCTACTGCACAATCAAAGCAGAAGCTGAGGGGCGAGTGGGCAAAATCGATATTCACCCAGGTCACTTTGTATCAAAAGAGCAGCCGATTGCAGAGCTCGTATCAATGAATCCACTCGTTGTTGAGTGTAGCGTCACAGAGTCTGAGTTTTGCAAAATCGCTCGCGATCAAAAGGAGATTGAGCTTGCGCTCCTTTCTGCTCCTGAATGTAGCTATAGCGGCAGCTTAACCTTTATCGACAACCATTTTGATGCGCAATCTGGTCTTATAGCGATTCGTGGAAAGGTAGATAACAGTAAAGGTGCCCTTCGGTCTGGCATGAGTGTTAAGGTGAAAATCCCTGTTGCTGTGCTTTCCGGCGCTCTTGTAGTTCCTCAAAAGGCTGTAAAATATAACCAATTTGGTGCCTTTGTCTATGTGGTTCAGCCTGATAACACTCTAGCACTACGTCAAGTAGAGGTAGTTCAGGATCTAGGGGAGTCTCTAGTACTTGCTTCTGGCATTACTGCCGATGAGCAGCTTCTCACGGAGGGCCATCAGCGCGCCCACGTGGGAGCGAAGGTAGAGATACAGCAATGAATATGTCCGCGCCCTTTATTAAACGTCCAGTGATGACCTGCTTTGTCATGCTTGCTCTCTTGCTTGCAGGGGCTATGGCATTTCGTAAGCTGCCGGTAAGTGATCTTCCGGTTATTCATAAGCCGTCGGTTGTTATTTCGACACACTACTCCGGAGCAACACCAGAGGTGATGCTTGACGAGGTGACAATACCACTTGAAAAGTCGCTATCGGTTGTAAAGGGCGTAAAAGAGATGACCTCTACAAGCTCCCAAGGTCAGTCATCAATATGTCTTGAGTTTGACCTCAACAAAAACATGGACGAAGCGGTCCAGGATATTGTGGCGGTTCTTAATAAAGCTGAAGGTAGCTTGCCGAAGGATTTAACATCGAAGCCAACATACTACCGCCAAGAAAATGACAAAGAACCAATTATGCTTGTGCTGCTCACCTCTAAAACGGTGTCAGCAGGTGAGCTTCGTCAGTATGCTGATGTACTTCTTATGCCTCGGCTTAATAGAATCGAAGGCGTAAGCCAGGTGATGATCTTTGGCTCAGAGAGATCTATATGGCTTAAAGCCAATCCAGAGCTCTTGGCTGCTCGTAAAATCGGCTTTAACCAGCTTATAGACACCGTTACAGCCTACACCTCAAAGAGTGCGCTTGGTACGATCCAGACAGGAAGCAAGGTGCTTACCCTTGAACTTGCAAGCTCTATTAAACAGCCAAAAAAACTTGAAGATCTCTATATCGTCGGAAGCGATGTACGCATTGGCGACGTTGCCAAAGTGACAGAAGAGGCTGTAGATGAGCGCGATTTTCACTTTGTTACAAAAACTGAAGTGCTTCCCACCATTGGAGTTGCCATAGTAAAAACGAGTGATGCCAACACCGTTGCTATTTCAAAGGATGTACGACAGCTTGTAGATTCTATGCGTAAAGAGCTGCCGAGTGATGTAGGGCTTGATGTCTGGTTTGATAAAGCTCAATGGATAGGCCACTCTATACTTGATGTGCAGCTGTCGCTCGTACTGGCCTTTATTTTGGTGCT
The DNA here is from genome assembly GCA_018239765.1 of Verrucomicrobiota bacterium. Taxonomy (GTDB): domain Bacteria; phylum Chlamydiota; class Chlamydiia; order Chlamydiales; family FEN-1388; genus SZAS-7. The sequence goes on along the minus strand of JAFEGT010000081.1, from coordinate 3,483 downwards.
GGTGGTTATCTACCTAAGCCTTCGAAGGATCTCTGATGCGCTTATAGCTTCGGCGGCTCTTCCCTTATCGCTTGTAGGCACCTTTGCTGCCATGTATCTTCTTGACTACAGCATCGATCTTATGTCGCTTCTTGCGCTTACCTTGTCGGTAGGGTTTGTTGTGGATGATGCTATCGTGGTGTTAGAGGCTATCGTACGTCAGCATGAACATGGTAAATCTGTACGCGATGCAAGTTTTATAGGTTCAAAACAGATCTCCTTTACCATTTTGTCGATGACGCTGTCGCTTGTGGCAGTATTTATTCCGCTTTTGTTTATGCAGGGGATGAATGGCAAGCTCTTTAAAGAGTTTAGCGTCACGCTTGCGGTAGCTATTTTGGTTTCGGGCTTTATATCGCTTAGCCTTACGCCAATGCTTGCAAGCAGGTTTCTCTCAAAGACCGAACGTAAGATAAAAAGATCGCGCTCACAAGAGTTTTATGCAAAATCACTTGTAAAGCTTTTAAAATACCCCAAAACGGTGTTAGCGCTTGCCTTTGTCTTTATGGCGGTGACAATCCCGCTCTATTTGAAACTTCCAGTTCAGCTTGTGCCGCCAGAAGATCGCGGTATTCTTATAACAGGCTGTAGCCTGCCATCAGGCCTTTCTGCAACAGAATTTAAGCGCATGCAAGATCAGCTTGAGACCATATTTCAAAGTAACCCCCACGTGGATAGCTTTTTTGATTTTGCTATGGGCAATAGCCTCTGCTTTTTTACGCAGCTTGTTCCAAAGGATCAGCGGCCTGATCAGTATGCTATATCTGCAGAGCTGCAAAAAGCGCTTGATGCTTGTGTGGGCATCATAAGCTTTACCCAAGGCTATCAGCTGCTTAACATCAATGCCGAGTTTGGCGAAGTGGGGCAGTATAAGTATGATATCTTTGGCATTAATGCTAATGATGTAGAAAGTGCAAGCCTTGCGGTGATGGAAGCAGTTCGTAAAGATCCTGAATTTGTTTACGTCGATGTATCTACTAAAGATGATTTTCCTAAACTGGTTCTGACGCTTCAGGAGTCAGCTCTTCACACCTATGGCTTTTCTAAGCAGGATGTACAGCAGATGCTGAGTGCGGCATTTTCAAAGTCATCTATCGGATCGTTGCAGCGGGGCTCTCAGATTCAAAATATCTACCTAAAGCTGCTTCCAGAATATGCTGATCGCGCCTCAAACCTTTCTCAGCTCTACCTTAAAACGCAGGAGCAAAATCTTGTGCCTTTAAAGGCTATTGCAAGCTGGAAAGAGACCTTGACAAAGCCGCAGCTATCAAGACAAGACCAGCTGCCAAGTGCGACGATATACTTTACGCCGCGGCCCGACATTGCTCCAAATGATGGCATTAAGAAATTTCAGGCGATTGCAGAAAAAGCGATGCCTCCACATGTAAATGGTGCACTTTCTGGTGTCGCCAAAAAGATCGCAACAGCAATGCAGGAGACCATTTTGCTCTTTATTGCAGCGGCCGTTGTTATGTACATCGTACTTGGAATACTCTATGAGAGCTTTATCCATCCGCTTACGATTTTGTCATCGCTACCTTTTGCAGGTCTTGGCGGTGTGTTAACACTTGCGCTTTTCAATGAACCGATATCGATCTTTAGTGCTGTGGGCTTTTTGCTGTTGCTCGGCATAGTAAAAAAGAATGGCATTATGATGGTGGACTATGCGCTTGAAGCCAAAGAGCAAGGAAAATCTGCAGAGGAGGCGATTGTAGAGGGAGCTCTTGCTCGCTTTCGCCCTATCATGATGACAACCTTTGCGGCTATCATGGGTGCAGTTCCAATAGCAATCGGCATTGGCGATGGTGCAGAGATGCGCCGAGGCCTTGGCCTTGTGATTGTTGGCGGCCTTATCTTTTCGCAGGTGCTTACGCTCTATGTTACCCCTGTCATCTTCCTGATGTTTGAAAAACTTCGAAAGACAAAAAGCGCGTGAGTGAGGGTGATTGCCCTTCTATTTTAACCGCAGAGAGCGCAGAGAACGCAGAGAGAAAACAAAGAGAGATTTTTATATTTTTCTCTGCGCTCTTTGCGAGCTCTGCGGTTAAACTTTGTTTTTTTGTTATTTAGGAGGAATAACAAAAAAGACCGAAAGTCGCAAATAGATCTATCTTCTCTTCGAGTATACCCTGGAACTAGGCGTGCTCATAAATCGCTAAACATCCTTGTTAAATATTTTGGTTTGTGATAACACTCTTTGTAATTCAAAGAGGTGTATATGTTTGATGCAAAGATTGCAGTGCAGAAATTTCCGGCTGTTGTGCTTGAGGCGCCTTTAAAGCCAATAGAAGTACCCAACACACTTGTGGGAAAGATTAAGGCTTTTGTTGTTCAGATTTTTGAGACTATTTCTTCTTGGTTTCACACACAACCGCCTCAGACTGCTTCCTACAGAGTATCAGTACATCGAGATAAAAAATTTGATCTTCATCCAAATCCCTACATTATCTTCTGCTTTGATGGTGGAGGAGTACGTGGTAAGGCATCTGCTGAAATGGCGGTTGTTTTGGAAGAAGAGATTGGACGTCCACTTAATCAGGTGGCAGATATGCTTGCAGGGACATCTGCAGGAGCTATTAATGCATCGCTGCTTTCACGCGGCCACACTGCAAAACAGGCAAGTGGTTTTTTCGATACTTTCGCAGCCGATGTCTTTTCTACCTCGTTTTTACATAGGCTTGACTCACTTTGGGGCATCTTTGCTGCAAAATATGCAAGCCCTCGTGCTATTATGAGCTCGATTATTGAAGATATGCCTCTTACGCAGTCACTTACAGATCTTCTAATAACTTCTGTGGATGTTAATACAGGCGATACAGTGCCCTTCGATAATACAATGGAGAATGTATCATATGTAGATGCAGTAGAAGCTTCGACTGCAGCGCCTACCTATTTTCCGACGGCAGTCGTGAACGGCAAAAACCTTATGGATGGTGGTGTGGCGGCAAATAACCCCATACTATATGCCGTTAAACGAGCGCTCACCACAGTCGAGCAAGATAGACCTATACTTGCTGTTTCTATTGGCGCAGGTAAGGCCAAGCATCCTCCTCTACAGTCCAAAGAGGTGATTAATGGTGGGCTTGTGCATTGGGGATTGCCTATGCTTGACTACTGGTTTGAAACGCAGGAAGAAAATACCGACACAAGCATGAATGCGCTTGCCCAAAGTGATCCACGCATTAGCTACGTTCGCATTCAGATGATTCTGGATAACGTCTCAAAGCTTGATGACTCAAGCCCAGAAAATCTTCGCCATCTTGCTGAAGCTGGCCGTCGCTGCATTCGTGACTTTCTCGATAATGGGGGCTATGACCGTGTTGTGACGCCATGCAAAGAGAAGCCTGTAGAGCCCACGAAATAACGATGACTTGATGACCGGGGCCCCCTGCCCATATGCGTTAAGCAAAGAGAGGCATGGAGCTGTTTTCAGACTGAAAGTCT
>JAFEGT010000080.1:2549-17660 GCA_018239765.1 Verrucomicrobiota bacterium | reverse complement strand
GATCTACGACATTACGCCACTTGTCACAAAAGATCTTCCTGTTTGGCCTGGAAGTAAGCCTTTAAGCCGTTCTTTAGAATGTGATATGAAGAATGGTGCCCCGGTAACCTCCTCGAGCCTTACAGCAACTTGTCACCTTGGTGCACATGTCGATGCGCCTTCTCATTATAGCCTGAAAGGTGAAACAATTGAGACTCGTTCTCTTGATTTTTTTATTGGGAAGTGCCAGGTTATACGCGTAGATGTGCCCAAAAAGAGCTATATACACTACAGCCATCTTTCAGGCGTTCATGCACCTCGCGTGCTCTTTGCCACTGGGAGCTTTGATTATACAAGGCCAAGTTTTCAGACTGATTTTTCGGCTATTGATCCTAAGCTCATGGAGCAGCTTGCTGAGCTTGGCGTCATTACGGTTGGCATCGATACTCCAAGTGTTGATCTCTATGCCACAACAACCCTTGATTCTCACCAAATGGCGCTTCGCTATAACCTTACTCTGCTTGAGGGTATTGATCTACGAGGCGTACCCGAGGGTTTTTATGAACTTATCGCCCTGCCGCTCAAGCTCAAAGGCTTTGATGCAAGTCCTGTTCGTGCTATTTTGCGTTCAATATAAGACTCTTTCGCTAAAACTTTCTCGCTTATTACTTTATATTGATTCCATTTTGATGTTGTTATATTCTATTTGCCCAAATTAAGGATATAATAATGAAAAGCATAATTCAGGTTTTTTTACTCTCATTACTTTTTTCTACATGTATAGTTGCAGAAGAATCAGTAGAAACAGATAAGGTGTTTATCGCATCGTTAAACTCTTCTAAAAAAGATTCTATTTTGCGTCTAAAAAAACTTCCGGACCAAAAGCTTGTCAGCCTGCTAAAGCTGGTACAGAGCAATGTGGACAAAAACGACATGCATGTCTGGAGTTTTGCTGGTACGGTTTTCAATGAGCTTTCTATGCGTCTTTGGAGTAAGATGCATAAAAAGCAGCATGAAGCATTTCGTCAGTTTATCATTCAACATTCCAATTTATGTCTCTCTCGAAGCGAGTATGCACTCGAGACTGCTGGCATGTTCGATAAAAAGAGCAATAAGGTATTTCATCCCTATCCATACAATAAGATGTCAAAAAAATTGATAAAAAAATGGCATCATACAAGCACGGACAAATCGCTGGATGACTATATCTTAAGCTATATGCCAAAAAGTGAAATCAAATATCTAAAAAATCATTCAGTAAAGTATCTCTCTCCAAGTGAGCATAAAAAGTATCAAGTAACCTTTGTAAAGGGCCAAATCAAAATTGGTGGCAAAACTCCTTGGGATGGAACCTACATTTATGCATTAGGATTTGAAAAGAATACAGCTGTGCTTTTAGCTGGGTTTAAAGAAAAGGGTAGGCTTCAGCATACCTCATTTTTTGCCGGCGCCCCTGTATTAAGTGTAGGCGAATTTACAATCGAAAATAAAAAGTTGGTAAGCCTCCGCTCTTCAAGTGGTCACTACCACCCTGAGTTAAAGCATATGCAGGCAATGGTAGACTACCTAAAACAAGATGATCATCTTGGCGAACGTGCTGCCTCTAAAATTCACGTAAGAAAACATAAGTAATCAGGTTAGGGGCTGCCCGAGAGACTCGCCGATAAGGCAGCGCATTTCAATATCTTGGGCTGTCGCCTTAAGAAGGTCCTCATCAAACTGGATGCGGCCTTTTTCAAAAATGATAAGCAGTGCAGAGCCCCCAAATTCAAAATAGCCCTTCTCCGCACCTTTTGGTTGTGCTTTACCTGGCGTGTAGGTTTGAATGATGCTCCCAACGTTAGTGGCGCCAACTTCTAAAAAGGCAACCTCGCCAAACTGCTCCGATTGTAGCATCGTTAACATACGGCGGTTTGCGCCCCAAATCCAGGGGTTATCTTTTGTGGCGATTGGGTTAACAGAAAAGAGCTTTCCATTGATGGGTAAGGCCTTGCTCGGTATGCAGTCAAAAGGGAAATAAAAGCGGTGGCAGTCAGTAGGGCAGAGTCTTGCTATAACGAGGCTGCCGCCTTGATAGCGACGGGCAAGCTCTTTACTTTGCAGCACAGTTTCAAGGTTAAATGAGCGCTTTTTTACCTCGAAGGTGTCTTCTAGGGCGATTTCTTGATAAAAGCGATATCTGCCATCTGCAGGAATAATCGGGCCTTGTGCAAGAGGTCTTGCTCCAGGTTTAAGCTTACGGATAAAAAAGTCGTTAAAGGTCTTAAAGCTATCTGCTGGCTCTAAAAATTCCGATGTATCGATTCTGAAGCGGTCGATAAATGGTTGTACGCGTGCTTTTGATGAGGGTGAGCTCTGTATGACTCCATAGAGGCGGCTTATTGGGGGCCATTTGGCAAGGCTATGGAGAAACAAACGTCCAATGGTTTTTGAAAGAAGTGAATCGCCATATAAAAAGCGTATGGCGGACTCTCCAAAAACCTCTTCAGGTTCTTTGAGGCCTGTTTTGCGGTTTATATATTCAACAGCCTTCATTACTTTGCTTGCGGTATATTTTTCTTATCGGAAATCTGGGCAAATTTCTTAAGCTCTTCAAGAAATTGCGGCGTAAAGTAGTCTTCGAGAGCTCCTTCGTCAATATCAGTTTGAAGCTCTTTTGCAAGATTTACAAGTTTGAGCAGGTTGTCGGTGTCTTTAGGGTCTTTTACAGCCTTATTTTCTGCTTTTTTATACTCGACAAGCTTTGTGCGCACATTTTTAAGGCGTGCAAGGCTTGATTCTGTTGCTTGGATAAGCTGATCCATCCTTGTTACTTCATTTTGTGTCACTTCATCCTGTGCAGAAAGCGATGTGGCAAGAAAGAGAAAAAATAGAAGGCTCTTTTTCATGAAAAATCCCTGTAAATAAGAAGCTCAAGCATACGAAAGTTAACACTTTCTTGTAAAGCGCGTTGTGGCTATACTATAGGGATGGAATTTGTTCATCGTCCGTATATCCCAGGGGAAACTATAGCCGCTCTTGCCACTGCGCCAGGAGAGGCGGGCATCGCTATTATCCGTATTTCGGGCAATAATGCCGTGTCTGTAGCTGAAAAAATATTTTCAAAACCGGTGTCCAAGCTAAAAAGTCATACCGTCCATTATGGAAAAATAATTTTAAAATCTCTTTGTATTGACGATGTGATCCTTCTTATTATGCGTGCACCACGCTCCTTTACTGGGGAGGATACCGTCGAGATCCATTGCCATGGGGGGCTTGTCTCAAAGCAGGTGCTTGAGGCATGCATTCAGGCTGGGGCAAAGCCGGCAAGCCCTGGTGAGTTTAGCTTTAAAGCCTTTATAAACGGTAAGATGGACCTTGCGCAAGCTGAGGCAATCCAGAGCAAAATAGCAGCTCGTAATGAGGTTGCGCTTAACCTTGCTCAAGACCAGCTTGAGGGGAGGCTTTCCAAAAAAATAGGTTCGTTTCAGTCGAAGCTTATTGATATTGCCGCTATCTTTGAGGCGTGGGTCGATTTTCCAGAAGAAGATCTGGAGTTTGCTCCCTTTGATGAGGTCATAGACTCTTTACAGCAGGTTATGTGCGAGGTTAAGAAGCTCATTACAAGCTTTGAACAGGGAAAAATTGCCCATGACGGCGTTACAGTATCGCTTATAGGTAGTCCTAATGTGGGTAAATCTTCGCTCATGAATGCGCTTTTGGGAAAGGATAGGGCCATAGTTTCGCCTATTGCAGGCACCACTCGTGACCTTGTGGAAGACGATTTAAGGCTCAATAACCTTCACCTTCGCCTTGTAGATACTGCCGGCATACGTGATACATCTGAATGCATTGAAGAAGAGGGTATTAGGCGGTCCAAACAGGCCTCTATGAAGTCTGACATCATTTTGTACCTTCTTGATGTCACCTCTCCGGAGCTGGTTGACATAGATCTCCCTAAAGAAAAAACGATTCTCGTTTGGAACAAAATAGATCTTCCACATGAACGGCCGCTGCCTAACATGGATTTTGACTATATTGTTGAGCTGTCGGCTCAAAATGGCTCTGGTATGACTCAGCTTCAAGAAGCGATAGATTCGCTCATTTGGAAAAAGGGCGCTCCAAGAAGAGATGAGGTGGTGATTACATCGCTTCGTCACAAAGATGCCCTCGTAGAGGCCTATGTAAGTTTTGAGCGCGTTGTAGATGGTTTGAAAAGACGAGAGTCTGCGGAGTTTGTTGCATTTGATATGCGAGCGGGGCTGCAGTCACTTGGCACTATCATTGGCTCAAACATAACTGAAGACATCCTCACATCTGTCTTCTCTAAATTCTGCATCGGTAAATGAAACGCGTTCAGCTTATTCAGAAGATTTTGGATGAATATTTCCCAGATCCTGCGATACCGCTTCACCATAAAGACCCCTACACAATGCTTATCGCGGTACTGCTTTCTGCCCAATGTACTGACGCTCGAGTAAATAGCGTAACGCCTGCGCTTTTTCGACTTGCTGATACCCCGGAAAAGATGAGCCGCCTTTCCTATCAGGAGATTCAGGAGATTATACGGCCGTGTGGGCTATCTGAGCGCAAGGCAAAGGCGATTAAGGGGCTTTCGGAGATACTTGTAAAGCAGTATGGCGGTGAGGTCCCTCAAACTATAGAAGAACTTGAAGAGCTTCCTGGGGTTGGGCACAAAACGGCTTCAGTAGTCGTAGCGCAATGTTTTGGGATTGATGCCTTTCCTGTTGATACGCATATTCACCGCCTTGCCAAACGTTGGGGGCTTTCTCAGGCTAAAAACGTTGCCATGACCGAACGTGATCTTAAAAAGGCTTTCCCTAAAAAATCGTGGATTAAGGTGCATCTGCAGATAATCTACTATGCCCGCAGCTTCTGTCCGGCGCTAAAGCATGATATCGCCCAATGTCCTATTTGCTCTGCCCTCTCAACGATCAAAACGATCAAACGATAAAAGTATTGTACGCAATTAAACTGAAGAATTGGTCGGATAAAATAATAAGCACCTTCAGTGGAGATAACAGTCGTGCCCGTGTGCGTGCCCGTGCCCGCTATTTCAGTTGTTCCGCTAAAGCCCTCTTGAGGGCGGCATTATAACGCCCCTAAAGGGGCTCTAGTTGAAATAAAATTAAAAATGCGGGCACGGGCACGGGCACGCACGCGGGCACGTACCCAATGCTTCATTCACGATGTCTATAGCTTTGCCGATCATGCGCATCCTGTTCGATTATTTTGTGAGTACCTGAAAACTTGATTATTATGTTAGATTAAGGTATGATTTATTAGATGAAAAATTTTAAAACGTATCAGTTTGTTCTTCTCTTTACCCCTTTTGTTTTTAGCTTTGCCCTAGGGTTGGATATCTATATCCCTATCATACCCAATATGGTGGAGATCTTTGGCACCTCAAAAGAGATGATTCAGCTTACCTTAAGCCTCTTTTTATTTATAACCGGGGCGGGGCAGCTTATTATCGGCCCCCTTGCTGACCAGTATGGCAGAAGAAAGGTGCTCTTTGGCTCAGCGCTTCTCTTTGGACTGGGTGGTTTAGGATGCGCCCTATCGCGAGACATTTTATGGCTTATTGCTGCAAGAGTTGTCTCTGCTTTTGGTGCATGTGGAATGCTTGTCACTTCTTTTGCCGTAGTGCGCGATCTTTTTTCTAGCGAAAAGAGCGCGAAGATGTATAACTTTTTAAATGGCGCAACAGGGGTTTCCCCTACTTTTGCTCCGCTTTTGGGAGGTTATCTCTATGTGTGCTGGGGCTGGACCGCAGTATTTTTTCTCCTTGCAGCGCTTGGTTGTGTAGCGTGCCTTCTTACATTCATGTTTATTGATGAGACTCACCCACAAGAGGCTCGTGTAGCGCTCGATCGCAATATATGGGCTAGGTATGTAGCTATCTTTACCAACAGGCAGTTTATCAAATATGCTACTATCGGTGGTCTCGCGGAGAGTGTTTTTTTCTGCTTTTTCTCGGTATCCCCATTTATTATCATCAATATTCACGGCATTGAAACGCAAGAGTTTGGCTACTATTTTGCCCTTTTTGGCTCCGTCATTGCTCTAGGGGGCTTTGCAAGCGGCTATATTGTTGAAAAGGCAGGTATTAAAAAAACCATTGCGATGGGCGTTTCGCTTGTTGCGCTAGGCGGCTTATCTATGCTCATCTGGCCAGAAACTTTGGCAGGGTTTTTACTGCCTATGGCCGTTGCCTGTATTGGGGCTATGTTTTTGCTTGGTGCATCGGCAGCCGCAAGCTTAGAGCCCTTTGGTCACATTGCAGGTACAGCCTCCGCTGCATTTGGCTGTATGGATTTTGGAATCGCAGCTATTGCCGGCTCGCTTCTGATGCTTTTTCCTATCACATCGGCCATGCCGTATGCCATATCTCTTGTCATATTTGCGGCACTCATTCTGCTTCTGCTTGGCATTCCCCAGCGTAAGCCACAGCCTGTGTAGACTTAAATTCACCTCTTCATTACAGTAAAGTTTACTACGATGAGAGGAAGAAATGACTTTAGGAAGGTTTGTACAGCTATCAATACTTGCTTTTTGCCTATGCCAAACCGCTGACGCTGCAAAGCATAAGCGTAATTGCAAAAACTTTGAATTTGCGGCTACCGGAGATTTTGATTATGCAAATCCGCTGGATCCTGGATATCTGACGACATGGCAGCATACGCAAACAGTCAACATTATTGAAGACATTAACAGATCTAAGGCCAAGTTTACTTTAGGTGTTGGCGACTCAGGGAATTCCTCTCCGAAAAATCAAGAGTACATCGACAAGAAAAAAAGAGAGGTCTTTGACCTGTTTAAACGGCCATTTATCACGACGCTTGGAGATAATGACTGGTCACAAACGCGCTCTATAGCGCCTCCTTATTATACCCAGCTTCAGACTCTCGAAGCTTCAAGAGTTACCTACTTTTCGGGCAACAAAAGCCTTGGCCAAAAGAAAATGAAGGTAGCAAGGCAAAAAAAATATCCTGAAAATCAGCGTTTTGTCTATCGCGGTATTGTTTTTGCGACCTTTCATACGATCGGCGAGTATGATCTCATCATACCTATAGACGGCGTGCCGTCCCAAGAGGTAATAGAGGCTGAATATATCGCAAGAAGGGATGCTAACTTAGAGTGGATTCGTAAAGCGTTTGCCTGCGCGCGCAAAATCGACGCGAAAGGAATAGTATTTTGTACGCAAGCAGATCATTGGTATCGCGATACCCTTACGCCAAGCTTTCACAATGGCTATGTGAATCAATATAAAAAATATCCGGTTGATACATCCGATCGATCCAATTTTCAAAGCTACTACGAGCTTATGCGCGACGAGTCGCTACAGTTTGGTGATGTAGAGTTTGAAGATGTTTTTGTTTCCAACGCTATAGGGTATCAACCAAGACCTGTCGGTGGGAAGCCTGTGCTGGTGATTTATGGAGATTCTCATAGATTTACCATGGATTCGCCTATAATCTATCCGCCAGGGGGTTGGCTTGGCGAGAATGAAAGTGGCCAGTGGGACGCCTTTCAAGCGTGGGATATGCCTAATTATCTCGAAATACAGGTGCTTGGAAGCCCAAGACAGGGGTGGGTCAAGATAAAGGTAGATTTCGATGACCCGCAGCTCTTTTCGATGGGAAGAGGCCCTATTCCCAGGACTAGATAGTAAAAGAGCCTTTCGTAAAACGAAAGGCTCTTATTCTTATTCTATTTTTTTAGGCTGCCTGCGCCCTAAATTCTATCTTATCTAAGACTCCATTGATCGCTGTTCGAATTTTGAAGGCGATGGTTTGGAGTTTACTTTCTTTATCTGGTTCGTCAAAAGGGTTGCTTGGGAGCATAATCTTTTGGCCAACGATGACGACTAGGATGCCAAGGCCCACAACGCCTGTTAGTGCGAGAGCCACAGGGTTTGTAGCGCTTACAAGAAGAGCGATCGCTGTAGCTAAGGCGCCAACTCGTGTTACTACATTGCCCAGTGCAAAGCCAAATTGTAGGTTTACTCGGCGTCGAAGGGTTTTTACAAACTCCTCACCCTTTTTAACAGCTTCAGCTTTCTTCTCTTTATCACGGCTTGCAAGGTCTTTCAGTATCTGATTTGCCCGTTCGCCAAGTTTTACGCTTTTTTCAATTTTCATTGATTTATGAAGCGGCTTGCTATTTTGCTGGACGTAGTTGCAGGATTTTTTTAGTGCTTTAACGCGGTCTTTTAATGATGCAGCAGTATTTGGCTTTTGTAGCTGTTCAAAAAGCGCAGCTCTCTGGCTAAATATTTGCGATGCTTTGATGGCAGCTTCTATTCCTTCATAGGTTGCTCGTGCTGCACCGAGGAGTCCGAGTGCCTGCTTTATGGCAGCGCTTGTAACGCTAAAAATGCCAACACCCTGAGCGCCTTTAATGAGGTTGCCCACAATAATTGTAAGTACAATAAAATCAGCCGCGATAATATAACAGGCGGCTTTTACAGCCTCCTTAGCAGAACTAAAATAAGAAGGCTTTTCAACAGTTGCATTAATTGGCTTGGCTACAGCTGTCATAATTATCCTTTTTGTTAAACTGAATAATAATTATAACAAAATAAATAATATAATGCAATGCTATTTATAAAGATTAAATCTTTCGATAATTTCTCTTATTGGCGGGCTGACGATCTGATTGATCTCTTCGTTCTTCCTAAGTGCAGTTTTGAGTGCTGTTGAGGAGAGCGTACAAACATCCTGAATGTCTATAAATGTAATAATTGGACGTATATCAATTGCATCGCCCAAGGCCGCAATGTTATCGCCCGCTCGTAGAGCAATAATAAATGATTCAACTGGAAGCGCCATGCAGGATCCCCAGGTGTGTTCGGCATATTCTGCTGCAATCTCAAGACCAGTCATATAGACAAGAGGGGTTTCAGGATTGGGGGCAAGGTAGAGTGCGGTGTCTGATCCTACTATGCCGATAAAGTGAGTGCCAGTAAAGGCAGGTGTGCGTCTCGGCTTGCCCGGCACAGTAAGTGCGTTTTGGAGCGCTTTTGGAGTAAGGCGCGTCACGATCACTTTGGGGTGGTTTTGATAGAGTGCAAAAAGCATATCAAGGCGGATATCTACACTCGAGCGCACCTTATAGATGTCCCCACCCCATACTGGGTGGACGATAATATAGTCGCACAGGTTCAGTGATGACTCAACAATAGCCTCGTGAGCCTTATGAAAGGGATCAAATGACCCTACAAAATAGCCCACTTTTTTATTTTGTAGTATTGAGTCAAGAGAGTCAATTTCTTCTAATACAAGGCCATTAAGCGAAGAAAAGAAGAGAAGCGAGCAAAGTAAAAATCTCATGCAATGGCTTCTTGGGGCTTTCCAAAGTGCTTTTTGTACGAGCTAATCACCTGTGACGAGAGTGCCTGAACGCCAATCACGTTAAAGAGCAGCATAAGCGAGATGCAGATGTCAGCAAGACCCCAGATAAGGTCAACGTGAAGAAGGCCGCCAATGGGTATTGCTGCGATGTAGCAAAATTGAAAAAGCTTTACACCTTTTGGCCAGATAAAACCCATTGCCTTTTGGCCGCAGTAGGCCCATGCAATAACAGTGGTGTAGGCAAACAGCATAAGCGACACCATCACAACATAAAAGCCAAAAGAGCTATTGAGGCCAGTCTGAAAGGCATAAGTTACCATGTCGGTGCTCTTAAGCCCTGCATCGCAGGCTCCTGTAACAATAAGCACAAGTCCTGTCATTGTGCAGACTACCATGACTAGAAATGGAGCAATAAGAGTCACAACGCCATCAAGAACGGGATCTTTACTTCTCGCACTTGACTGCAAGATAGGCACAATGCCTGTGCCAGCATCTGTTGCAAAAAGACCGCGGTCAAAGCCGCTTGATATTGCCTGGGCAATGCCGTAACCGGCAATACCACCTGCTGCTGATTGAAGATCAAATGCGGCAGTAAACATAAGCTGAAGGGCTGGAATAATCTTGTCTAGGTGAAGAAAAAGAATAACAAGTGCCGTTCCAAGATACAAAAGCGCTTTAAGAGGTACTACAGCAGATGCCACGCGAGCTACCCTCTTTATGCCACCTAAAATAACGCCAAAGGCGCTTATGGTGATGATGAGTGCTGTTGTTATGGGGTCAAGGCCTGCTGCCTTTAGTGGAAGAGATATGGAGTGCACCTGGCAAAGATTACCAACGGTAAAAGCTGCAAAGATGGTGGCGAGCGAAAAAAGCACTGCCAGCGTTTTGTTGCCGAGGCCGTTTGCTAAATAGTACATGGGGCCGCCGCTAAATTCCCCTTGGTTATTTTGGATCCGGTATTTTACGCCGAGATAGCAGCTTGCAAACTGAATGGCAGCTCCTAAAAAGGCCATAATCCACATCCAGACAAGAGCGCCTGGGCCACCTGCAGTTACTGCAATGGCAACGCCTGAAATGTTACCCGTACCAAAATTACCTGCAAGGACAGAACTCATTGCCTGATACTGGCTGATGGATCCTGTACCGCTGCTTTTTTGAAGCAATAACTTTGCAGATAGCGCCATCTTCGTAAATTGCGGAAATTTTAGGCGGAATGTGAGGTAGGATCCCAGGAGTACAATGGCTGGAAAGATAACAAAAAGAGTAAATGTATGGTTAATTTGAGTAATGTCCATTCACGTAACTATACATAGAATTTGACTAAAGGTCAAACTCTTTAAACGCATGGGGAAGATGGGCAGTTATTGAGCTTGCTGTCATAGAGTAGGAGGTTTCTTCTCTCGCAGCTATTTTACCGGCCGTTCCATGAAGGTAGCTTCCTAGCAGCATAGCGTTATAGGCTGAAAGGCCTTGAGCGAGGAGGCTTGCCAATATACCCGTAAGAACGTCGCCCGCTCCTGCTGTTGCCATGCCTGGATCACCTTCCATAAGCACAAGAGCTGTTTTTTTATGAGAGAGCAAGAAGCTCGGCCCCCCTTTTATGATCAGGTTGGTTTCGTTACGGTCCACAAATTCCTGGCATTTGCGTAAAAAATTCATTGAAACGACCTCTTTTTCAGGAAAAAAGTGATGAAGCTCTCCTAAATGAGGGGTTAAAATGGCGTTTGGAAGAGGCCCAAAAGTAGCACCTTTTTTTGCAAGCCAGGTTATGGCATCAGCATCGAGCACAATTTTTCCCTGATAGTTTGCTAAAAGTGCTTCAAGCAGTGCTTCATCTTTTGGCGATGTACCAAATCCTGGGCCTATAAAAGCTCCACTTGCCTTGTCTAGCCATGTGCGACCTGTTTTTGCATCTGGGTAGGTGATCTCTACAATTTCGAGCGCCCCACCTGCATAGCCAGGCGTCTGTTGTAGCAGGTGTACAATACCTGCTCCTGATCGCAATGCTGCCCACGATGACATGAGGGCGGCTCCTTGCAACGTGCCCGAAAAACCTACAACATGTCCTGCAGTATATTTATGTCGATTTCGGACAATGGGTGGTAGAAGTTTTTGGACATCACTTTTTTCGACGGCAGCAAGCTGAGCTGATTCTATAAACTTTTCAAGACCTATAGGAAGTGAGACCACCTCTCCAACATGGTTCCATCCCGACTGAAAGAAAAAGCCAAGCTTTGGACATTCCATCGTGCAGGTGAAGGTTGCCTTCACAGCTGCTTGTGTGACCTCTCCAGTGTCGGCATTTAGCCCTGAGGGTACGTCAACCGCAAATATGGGTAGATTGGATTGGTTTATTGCTTCAATGATGTGAAGTGTATTTTCTTGCTGCGTCCCATGAAAGCCCGTTCCAAAGAGTGCATCGACAATAACGCCATCTGTTGGCAGTTGAAGCGCTTCCGATACCTTGCCTCCACGTGCTTCATAGCGGCGCCGCTGCTTTTTTGTAAGGGAGTTAGGGTCAAGTGCGCCTACTTGCAATACCTGCACGCTAAAGCCATCTTGCAATAGATATCTGGCGACCACATAGCCATCGCCCCCATTATTGCCTGTGCCGGCAACAATATAGGCCTTAAGCGTTATAGCGTGCGCTTTGGCATAGTTGGAAATAAAACTGGCCGTTTCCTTGCCAGCCTGTTCCATAAGGGTTTCAACCGAAATGCCGGCCTCAATCGCCCGCTTTTCAATCTGCTGCATTTCTGCTACGGAGACTACGTTTTTCATAGTTTAGTCGTAGCACAAGAGCGGGCAGTGTTACAAGGGATTTTTATCCCAGCTTTTCAATAATCCTGGGTTCCTGTAAAATAGGGTTATAGCAAAAGGATGGATATATGGGCGAACATTATCAGGCACCGCAGCACTATGTAAAGGTCACTTTCGAGTGTTCTGAAGAGGAGCGAGTATATATAAAAATGCTAGCTGCTAGAGAGCGAAAAACAATTAGTGAGCTTGTGCTTTCTTACATGCGGCCCGATTTTCCCCATGAACCTAACCAGGAAACGCAAAAAGCAATACTTGATTCGAGGGGTAAAAAAAATCTTGAGCATGCGAAATCTACTGATGACTTTTGGGAACAAATGGGAGTGAAACCAAAGAAACATGCTTGAAATCGAATGGACTACATCATTCAAGAGAGATTTTAAAAAGTTTAAACACAATCACGATGTTCTTGAAGATTTCCAAGAGGTGTTAGATAAGTTGGTAAGATGTCAGCCATTGGCTGAGCGCCACAGAGATCACAATCTCACTGGCAATTGGTCCGATCATCGCGAATGTCATGTAAGAAATGATCTTCTTCTTGTGTACAGAACCGATGAAAGTAATTTGATCCTTGTCCGATTTAATACCCACTCCGAAATTTTTGGCTGACCGCTGCCTAAAAGTGTTATAAGAGGTTTTTTTCTTTAAAGATTTTTAACCAGTAGCTGTTGGTGCGTCTCAGTTCTGGATCAGATGAGAGCATCTGCAGAACGTAATATTCAAACTCTTCTTTTGAGGTGATGTTGTGCTCCACAAGCTTCATCTCAAGCTCTTTAATGCGCGGCTTTGTATGCAGATCTACAACCTCAGTGTAGCGATCAAGCTCATTGACTACTTCTGGGTTTGATTTGTCTTTGTAGAGGGCTGCAATAAGTGGATACTTTTCGTTAAATCCATCGATCCATGGTACTTCGTTCTCAAAAAGCAGGTAGTAAAGTGCTCGGCCTACAGAGTAGGTGTGATAGGATAAAAGATCCTGCTCAGTAAGTCTATTTTCGTAGTAGGCTCTATGAAGATCAGGAGGACAGGTGCGGAGGCCCGGTCCGAGCGGTTTTCTCTTCATAGCATCTTTCAGCTGATGAGTATAGCCGCCGATATCGCCTATAACAGCACTGTAGATGCCATTATCGCAATTTATAAAAAAATTGCCTTTGTTATTGTCGCGGTTGAGGTAGCCCATCGCATTTAAGTTGCTAGATCCTTGCAGGATGTCTTTTGCGATTTTATATTTCGTTGGCATGGAGATTGCATTTCTGTTTTTGCAGATAAATGCGTGAAGGGAGCCTTCATTATAAAGAGGTGTGACGATCTCCCAAAAGCGCCTGCCAGAAGATTTTTTGCCATGCTTTGCAATGCAAAGAGGTGTGACGATGCCTTCAGTATCGCGAAATTTTTCTAGCAGCTTTATTTCGTCGCGGGTCTCTTGAGAGTCTTGCACAATGGCTGTTGCGACAAGCTGTGGGCGCACGCGGTCGTAAAGAATCGATTTTGTAACGCGTTTATGGGTGCCTCTACCAAGTTCAGGCACGTTATTATGAGTTTTTAGATGGATGAAGATGCGCCCTGAAGTAGGCTCAAGCTCAACAGTTCTTGCAAGTTTGGTCTCTTCTTTACGTAGGTACTGCGCTGTGCCGTCATTGCTTCTTTGAAGAAGCTCTACAAAGCGTACGAGCTCAATAAGCTCGTCCATTGTCATTCCTGTTTCAAGGGCCTGAAGTTTATGGGCGGCCTGTACAATACGCTCCTCTTTTTGGGCGTTTGTATGCCAAATGACCTCTACTGGTACTGGAAAAAGCATTACAGTGTCTCAATTATTGATGTTATATACTCAAGCCAAAAACTGTTTGTTTTTCTCACTTGAGGGTCTGTCGAGAGCATGCTGAAGATCATATACGTAAAGCGCTCTTCAGCAGTTGTCCCTTCAAAGAGATTGGACTCAACGTAGGTGTTGATTTCTGTACTGTACCCTTCAATCTGTTGGAGTACTGCAGGGTCTCGAGGGGTTTTATAGAGCTGTTTTATTAATGGGTAACGTTCGTCAAATCCTTCAGTCCAGGGAACCTCTTTTTCAAAGTAGAGGAAATGTAGGGTGCGGCCCAGGGCAAAGACGTAGTTTGAAAAGAGGTCATTTTCTGTAAGTCTTCCTTCATAGTAGGCAAGCTGCAGGTCTGCAACACCTGATCGTGCACTCGGCCCAAAGGGTCTATGATTAATCGCCTGGCCTACATCATCGGTATAGCCGCCAAGATCGCCCAAGACGGCACTGTAGATGCCATTTTCGTGGTGGATAAAGAAGTTTCCTCGGTTGTTGTCGCGGCAGACATAGTTTTTAGCATTGAGTGCACAGGCGCCTTTGAGTATATCCTGGGCTATTTTAAGCTTTGCTTCAAATGGGGCGTCGTTGTTCTCTATAAACTTTTTTAAGGAGCCTTGGTTAAAGAGCGGCGTGATAATTTCATAGACAGTTTCGCCCGACTTTTTTTGATGTCGTGCATAATAGATGGGCTGAAGGATGCCTTCACAGCCACGAAAGAGCTCAAAAGTTTCAAGCTCCTTTTGGGTTTTTGCACTATCTTCGACGATGGCGCACGCTACAAGTTTTGGTGCATGAGCATCGTAGAGTATAGAAGTCGTCACTACTTTATGAGCACCTGTTCCAACTTGTTTAACATTGTGGCGGCGTAGGTGAATGAATATCTGATCGCCCTGTGGGTCTACCTCGATTGTTCGTGGGGCATGTGTATCTTCTTTACGCATATAGGCAACGGTGTGTCGTCCTGTTGCGCGCACGGCTTCCACAAAGTTTACAAGTTCTTGGGCTTCTTCTAACGTCATTCCGATATTAAGCTCAAAAAGCTTTTGTGCAGTGCTTTGCTCTAGTTGATACACATACTCGGCAAACATACTAAAGGGTCTCTTCTTTGATGTTACGTTGCATAAGCAGCCCTACGGCTTCTTT